>JBMCTR010000245.1:0-3946 GCA_048622955.1 Actinomycetota bacterium | reverse complement strand
GCACTGGCATGATCAGCAGTGGCCCCCGCCGGCGGCACCGGAGCCGGAAGGGCCGGGGGGCACGCCGCACCACACCCAACCCGGCGGCCCGTACCACGCCGCGACATCGGCCGGGTACTCGCCGGAGCCCGATCTGGCGCGCCGGCATCCCCGTGACATCGAGATGGCTCGGCGCCGGGAGACCGAGGCCGGCCACGCCGGGGGGACGCCCGGGCCCGCGGCGCCTCCGGAGTTCCTGCAGGAGGAGCCCGAGCCGGCAGCGCCCCCGCAGTCGCCTTGGGACCCAGGACCCCCGGCCGCCGAGCCTCGGGCCGAGCCGGATCCGGTGCTCGAGAGCGAGTTCTTCTCGGACATCCCGACCGGCGGGACCCCGTCCGACCCCGCCGAGCAGCCCGCACCGGAGGATCCCGACGTGCTGCTCGGGGATACCCCTGCCGAGCGTGACCGGCGCGGCCCGAGCCGGGGCTCCTCGGGCGAGTACCGCGGGCGCCGTGCCCGCCGCGACTGAGCGCGTCAGTACCGATCAGGCTTATGGCAGATGGCAGTTAGCTCAGCTAATGAGTTAAACTAACGATTCGTGTCAAGCGTCAGCACCCACAGCGACCAGGCCGGCCTCGCCGGCGGCATGCGCAACGCGGTGCTGCGGCTCGCCCGCCGGCTGCGCACTGAGCGCGAGGACCCGTCCCTGACGCTGACCCAGCTGTCGACGCTGGGCACACTGCTGCGCCGGGGACCGGTCACGCTCGGGGAGCTGGCTGCGGCCGAGCAGGTGCAGCCGCCGACGATGACCCGGGTCGTGTCCGATCTCGAGGAGCGCGGCCTGGTGGCGCGCGAGCCGGACGAGAAGGACCGGCGGCTGGTGATCGTCCGGCTCACCCGCGAGGGGGAGGCGCTGCTCGCGGCGGACCGCGAGCGCCGCGACGCCTGGCTCAACCAGCGGCTTCGCGAGCTCACCGCCGACGAGCGCGCCGTGCTCCGGCAGGCCGTGCCGTTGCTCGAGAAGCTGGCGGGCTCGTGAGCCCGACCTTTCACTCGCTGCGCCACCACGACTACCGCCTCTACTGGCTGGGGATGCTGGTCTCCAACGTGGGGACCTGGATGCAGCGCGTCGCCCAGGACTGGCTGGTACTCGTCGTGCTCGACGCCGGGGCCGCATCGCTGGGCGTCACGACCGGGCTGCACTTCCTGCCCTTCCTCCTGGTGGCGCCGGTGGGTGGGCTGCTCGCCGACCGATTCCCCAAGCACCACCTGTTGAAGGCGACGAATGCGTTCCTCGGCAGCGTCGGGTTGACGCTCGGCGTCCTGGTGCTCACCGGCAGCGTCGAGGTGTGGCACGTGTACGTCCTCGCCTTCCTGCTCGGGGTCGGCGCCGCGCTGGACAATCCCGCCCGGCAGGCCTTCGTGTCCGAACTGGTGAAGCCGGACGAGTTGACCAACGCGGTGGCGCTGAACAGCGCGTCGTTCAACGGCGCCCGCCTGCTCGGCCCGGCTGCCGCGGGCCTGCTGATCGCGGCGGTCGGCACCGGGTGGGTGTTCATCATCAACGGGCTCAGCTTCGCGGCCCCGGTCGTCGCGCTGTTCCTGCTCCGCAGGACGATCACGACGCCGCCGCGCGAGGCGGAGGACGACGGACCCCTGGCGCGGCTCGCCGAAGGTGTGCGCTACGTGCGCGGGCGTCCCGACCTGCTGATGCTGATGGGCATCATGTTCTGCGTCGGCACGTTCGGCATGAACTTCCAGATGACGTCCGCCTTGATGGCGTCCGAGGTGTTCGGCAAGGGGCCGTCGGAGTACGGCGTGCTCGGATCCATCATGGCGGTGGGGACGCTGACCGGAGCCCTGGTTGCCGCCCGCCGCCGCGGGGTTCCCCGGCGACGGCTCGTGGTGCTGGGAGCGGTGGCGTTCGGCGCCATGGAGATCGTCGCCGGGCTGATGCCCACCTACGAGGCGTTCGCGGTGTCCCTGGTGCCGATGGGGATCGCCGCGATGACGGTGCTGACGGCCGCCAACGCGTTCGTTCAGAACACCGTCCCGAAGCGGGTGCGCGGCAGGGTCATGTCGCTGTACGTCATGGTGCTGCTCGGCGGTACGCCCGTCGGCGCGCCGGTCATCGGGCAGGTCGCCGACCTGCTCGGTGCCCGATGGTCGCTGCTCGGCGGCGGCGGGCTGACCGTGGCCGGTGCGGTGCTGCTCACCCTGGCGATGGCCAGGCGTGCGGGCCTGCTTGTCCGCCCGCGGCTGCTGCCGCTGCCCGGGATCACCGTGCAGGCTCTGCCACCGCCTCCGTCCCCGGTGCCGTCGGCCGACCGGACCGTGCCCGCGGTAGCCGACCGGCAGCGTTGAACCGAGCGTCCTCACGGCGACCCGACTTACGCACGTCACCATTTGGTAACGGAGTGCCGGCGACGTATTGACGGGTGGTGAGAGCGCTCCCACACTGATCGCACGAAATCCATGTGAGAGCGCTCCCAGGAGGCTCTCGCATCGCGCAAGGCCGCCGGCGCCGGAGGGGCGCCGGTCACGAGATCAGGGAGTGAGCGATGCGTCAACCACGAAGGAGAGGAGCCGTCATCGCCGGGGTCGCAGCCGTCGCGCTGACCGTGGCGGCGTGCGGAGGCGACGGCTCGGACGACGAGACGAGCCAGGCTGCCGACGAGGGCGAGGCCGACGAGAGTGCCGCCGAGGACGAGGGCGACAGCGAGGAGGCGATCACCCTCACCGTCGACGTCTTCGGCGAGCAGGGCTTCGGCTACGAGTCGCTCTACGAGCAGTACATGGCCGACAACCCGAACATCACGATCGAGGAGCGGGGCACCGGCCTGGGACTCGGCGACTACAACGAACGCTTGACCCAGCAGATCACGTCGGGCTCCGGCGCAGGCGACATCGTCGCTCTGGAGGAGGGGACGATCGTCCCGTTCTACGCCCAGACCGACAAGTTCGTGGACCTCGCGGAGTACGGAGCCAACGACCTGCAGGACAACTTCCTGTCGTGGAAGTGGGAGCAGGGCGCCCCCGGCGGCTTCGTCCTCGGGCTCGGCACCGACATCGGCTCGATGGCGATGTGCTACCGCAACGACGTGCTCGAGGAGGCCGGTCTGCCGAGCGACAGAGACGAGCTCGCGAACAGCTGGCAGACTTGGGATGATTTCATCGCGCTCGGCGAGGAGTTCGTTGCCGCGGACACCGGCAAGTCGTTCCTGGACGCCGCCACCAACGTCTACAACTCGATCCTGATGCAGGTGGCCGGCAACGGCAGCGGTCATACGTACTACACGCCCGACAACGAGCTCGACCTCGACAACCCCGACATCAGGACGGCGTGGGACCTGACGATCGAGATGATCGAGAAGGACCTGTCCGCCGGTCTCAACTCGTTCTCGGACGAGTGGAACGCCGGCTTCGCCCAGGGCAGCTTCGCCACCATCGCCTGCCCGGCGTGGATGACCGGTGTGATCTCGGGTGCGGCCGGCGAAGACGCCGCGGGGCTGTGGAACGTCACCGACGCCCCGGGCGACGGCGGCAACTGGGGCGGCTCGTTCCTCGCCGTCACGGCCGAGAGCGAGCACCCGGCGGAGGCGGCCGAGCTGGCCAAGTTCCTGACCAGCCCGGACGGCCAGACCGCTGCGTTCGAGGCGCTGGGCAACCTGCCCTCCTCGCCGCAGGCGCTCGAGTCCGACGCCGTGCTGAACGCCACGAACGAGTACTTCAGCGACGCGCCGACCGGCGAGATCTTCGGCGCGAGTGCGCAGGACTTCAAGCCGGTCTACCTCGGCCCGCAGAACAACGCCATCCGAACGGAGTACGAGAACGCGCTGCGTTCGGTCGAGCAGGGCGAGCGGACTCCGGAAGAGGCCTGGGAGGACGCCCGGAACAACGCCGAAGCCATCGGCTGAGCTCCGGACCCTCCCCAGTCACCGGGGGTGGCGCCGGCGCACGGCAAGGC
>JBMCTR010000244.1:0-3950 GCA_048622955.1 Actinomycetota bacterium | reverse complement strand
CCCGCCTGACACCCGTACCGGCCGTGCCGGGAGATGAACAGGCTCGTGGCGATCTCCGCGTGTCGCTGCTTCCGCGCCCACGGTGGCCGGCGAATCACGCCCCCCTACGCCGTCCCACCATTGTGGATGAGCACGCCGTCGGGGTCCCATTCGCGGCGCAACCGCAGCAGGCGTGTGTTGGCGCCGTGGCCGTGCGCGGCCGTGAGGCGCTCGTGATCGTCGTGGTCGAGGAAGTTGCGGTAGACGCCGGCATGGTACGGAGCGAGGTCGTCCACCACGCTCCGCGCCCAGGCGCTCTCGGCATCGCCGAGCCGCTGTCCGGGCAGCCAGACGGCGTTCGCATTGAGCTCGAACGGCACGTCGCGCCGGGTGAAGGCGGTGGCTTCCGGGTCGACGTCGGATACCGCACCGCCCATCTGGAAGATGATCGTGTAGCTGCGCGGGGACCGCGCCTGGTAAGCGCGGTTCGCCAGAGTCGCGATGACGTCCTTGTCCAGTCTGGTGAGGCCGGTCGACTTCCAGTAGTAGTGCCAGCCGTGCGGGACGGTGGTGTCGAATAGCGATTGCAGCCCGGCGTAGGGGCGGAACTTGACCAGGTCGAACAGCGGGTGCCCGATGCTGCGCAGCGGGGCGAGCCGCGACCGGGCGGCCTGCTGGTCGCCGAGGGCGACCATGGTGATCATGCACACCTCACGCCCGTGCAGCTCCACGGGCAGGAACGGAGCGGCGGGAGCCCGCCGCAATGCGACGGTGGTGCACACCTCGGGCGGCGCAGTGGTCGCTAGATCCCTGTACTCGTGCAGGACCTCCTCGGCGTCTTCGGCCGCCCAGATGACCGGGCCCGCGAGAATCTCGGGGCCGACCTCGTGCAACCGGTAGGTGAACGACGTGACGACGCCGAGCCCGTGGCCTCCGCCGCGCAGCCCCCAGAACAGGTCCGGGTTCTCGTGTTCGCTCGCGGTCACCATCTGCCCGGCAGCGGTCGTCATCTCCGCGGCAATGAGGTTGTCGACGGTTAGTCCGTGTCTCCGCATTAGCCACCCGATGCCGCCGCCGAGCGTCAAGCCGGACACGCCGGTGTGCGAGACGATCCCGCCCGTGGTGGCAAGCCCGAACGCCTGCGTCGCGGCGTCCAGTTCACCCCACAGCACGCCTGCCTGAACGGCCGCCGTCCGGGCAGCTGGATCGATCCGCACCGCCTTCATCCCGCTGAGGTCCACGACGAGACCGTCGTCGCAGACCGCCGCGCCGGCGACGCCGTGACCGCCACCGCGCACGGTGATCGTCATGCCCTGCTCACGGCCGTACCGCAGCGCCGCCGCGACATCGTCGGCGTCCCGGCAGAGCGCGATGATGCGGGGTTTGCGGTCGATCGCGCCGTTCCACACCGCGCGGGCTGCGTCGTAGTCCTCGTCACCAGGCACGATCAGCCGCCCTGCGAACCCGGGGATCGATGCCGTGCTGCTTCCCCGAGGTGTCAGCGACGGCTTGGGGACGGCTCCCGGCGGGAGCGGCGGCGGACCGCCCGGCGCTCGCCGGTGCTCAGCCCGTCGCCGCGACCGAACGTCCGGATACCCGTTCCACGTCGGCAGCGCACGACAGAGGTCGCTGGGCCCCACCGTGCTGATCCCTCCCGACTTGACTGCCGACGCCCACTCGACGAGTCCGAGGTGCCAGCGCGCGAACGTCAGCGTGTTGTCCACGGTGACCAGCACGTCGTCGCCGAAACCGGGGTCGAAGTTGCAGACCTCGCCATCGCCGGAGTTCAGCAGCAGCCACAACCTCTTCGTCGCCCCGCGGCCGGGGAACTCGAACCGGACCTGCACCCGTCGCGGCGGGAGCAGGTCGCGCCGCAGGAACGAGTAGCACCACGACCAGAGCACGACATCGGGGTCAGCGTGCTCGATGGTCACGTTCATCCACCGCTCGGACCAGTCGCCAATGGCCTGCAACACCGGCCACAGCTCGCGGCCCTGGAGCGTCGGCACATACAGCGATCCGCGGCCTCGCTCCTTAGTGCGGATCTCGATGACGCCGGCCTGCTCGAGCTCCCGCAGCCTGCGGGTGAGCAGTGCCCGGGAGAGACCGGGAGCACCTGCGGCGATCTCATTGAAGGTGCGGCACCCCAACAGCACGTTGCGCAGGATGATCGGCGTCCAGCGCTCCGCGAGGATCTCCGACCCGCGCGCGATGGGGCAGTACTGGCCATAAGTTCGCACCCTGCCAGTGTCGACCCCGGACGCCGCGCGCACTAGTTCCCTTTCTGAACCTGACGCTGCGGCAGTGCGAGGTTCACAACTTGTCCTTGTTGGGACTGTTCCTTGCTTCGACGCTGTAGCGAGTCATGAAAGGAGGCGGTCATGAACCGCGAACGACTACCCCAGACACAGTTCCTCGCGGCTGGCATCGCCGCACCGATCATCTTCACCACGACCTTCATCGTCCAGGCGGCGTTCCGGCCGGGATACAGCCACGTCGCGGATCCGGTCAGCGCCCTGGCCGCGGGCCCAAACGGCTGGGTGATCCGCCTCGACCATCGCGATGCTGCGGCAGCTCACCGCCGACCTCGAGAGCGTCCGCGATGCCCTGGGCCCGCGGTGGGAACCCTTCGCCGGCTACCTGCTCGAACTCGCACGCACCCCGGACGTCCGGCGCGCCAACCAGCACCTGCTGCGGCGCATCGGCCTCGAACGGATCCCGCCGGACGACCTTGACCGCATCACCGCGGACACCACATTGGTCTGGGGGCGGGTGGACCGGGTGACACCACTGCGCAACGCGCGGCAGGCCAGCGCGACCCACGGATGGCCGCTACACGAGATCGACGCGGGCCACCTCAGCGTCGTGGAGCGCCCCCAGGACGTGCTTCAGGCTCTGCGCGCGACCGAGGGGGTACAGCGATGACCACAGCACGTACCAACGCCTGGATGACCGACGGCCCGTACGCCGAGAACTACCAACGCGAACTGGTCCCGGTGCTGTTCAAGCCGTGGGCACGAGACCTCGTCGCCGACGCGGACCTCAGGCCTGGGGAACGGTTGCTCGACCTCGCCTGCGGCACCGGAATCGTTGCCCGCACCGCCGCGCAGAAGGCGAACCTGAAGGCCGTGACCGGCATCGACGTCAACGCCGACATGCTGGCCGTCGCCCGCTCGGAGTCCGTGAGTACCAGGCCACCGATCGCCTGGCGGCTGGCGGACGCCACAGACACCGGACTCCCCACCGGCTCCATTGACGTGGCGCTCTGCCAGCAAGGGCTCCAGTTCTTCCCCGACCGTCCGGCCGCACTCACCGAACTGCACAGAGTCGTGAACCCGGGCGGACGCATCGCAGTGAGTGTCTGGGCGAACCCCGACTCGCCCGGATACGTCGGGTTCACTCCCGCGTTCCGCAGACACCTCCCGGACCTCCCGCAAGCGGTCGGATTCGTCCGTGCGATCTTCAGCCTCACCGATCCCGCCGAACTGTACGAGCTGCTGGTCGCCGCCGGATTCCACGACGTACGGATCACCTGCCGAACCCACATGGTGCGATGCGTCTCCGTCGCCCACTGGGTTACGACGTTCATGACAGCCGCCCCGGCGCCCGGACTCGCCACCGTCACACGGCCAATACGGGACCGCATCGTCGCGGACATGACCCCCGCCCTCACCGAATACGTCGGTCCCGAAGGCCTCGCATTCCCACTCACCGCCCACATCGCCACCGCGCGGCGATGACAGCAGTCCGCGCTCGGGCTGAGCTTGTCGTTTGGTGGGCCGAGGCGCTGCAGTGGGTCAGTCGGGGGTGTAGCGCTCGCCGCTGGTCTCGGCGTCCGGGCCCAGCCAGGTACTGACGTCCACGACTGGCCGGCTGACACCGTACGGGCGACATCGCGGATCGGGCGGACTCCGGTCGTGAATCCGAGTTGTCGGACCCTCCTGCGATACTCGGACACATGAACGAGGAGC
>JBMCTR010000243.1:0-3969 GCA_048622955.1 Actinomycetota bacterium | reverse complement strand
CCCCGCTCGTGCCCGGCGAGCCGGAGCAGCCGGGCGGCGCTGTCGAGTTGAGCGACCGCGCGGCGGAAGTGTGCCTCTCCCGCGTCCGCGGGCTGGCCGCGAGCCGCCCGGTCCCACGGCTCGCGCCAGAAGCTGTGGGCGCCGGTCCCAGACAGCGGGACCCGTACGGTGGCCTCCTGGACCACGTCGCCCTGGATGCTCAGCTCAAGCTGCAGCCCGCCCGGCCACCAGGGCAGCAGCGGCCCAAGACTCACGTGCAGCACGTCGAGGCTGAGCCCGTCGCGGTCCGGCGCCGTCTCCGCCATCATCAGGCCGGCCGGCATCTCCATGCCATCGCCGTGACCGCCGTGGCCTCCGTGCCCGCCGCCGTTCCCGTTCCCGCCGTGGTCGTTGTCGTCGTGTTGTTCCCCGTTGCTGTGCGACTCGGAGTCGCGGTCGTCAGACGACTCGGCGGTCGAGGCCAGGACGGGCCACGGCTCCTCGTGCTCATCGGCGGGCGGCACTGCCTCGTCGGCGGGGTCGTCGAGCAATGCCTCGCGAGCGGCGAGGAGGGGTTCACGGACGTCGTCCGTCTCGCCGTCCAGCATGAGCAGGCGGCGGGGAAGCGGCGTCTGCTCGACGACCCGCGCGAGCGGTCCGGACGGCACGGCCCCGCAGGTCACGATGAGATCGGCGTCGGCCGGGCTCGCCGCCGCCGGCCAGCCCCACTGGCGGGTGGCACGCTCGGCGGACAGCCGGCCCACCGTCCCGCCGATCCCCTCGAGGAGCAGGACGTGCGGGCGGGCGAACGCGGCGCGTCTCCAGCCCTCCAGCGCTCCCCGAACCGGCACCGCCGTCACCCCGCCAACGACCCGGTCGTCACGAGCAGCCCGGCGCCGCCGGCCACACCGAGCAGCAGGGACCCGCCGCCCGCGGTGTAGGCGACCCACCGGCTCCACCTGCCCGCTGGCTGCAGTTCGGCCGCCGCCGGCTCCCCGACCGGGCGGCGGGCCGGTTGCAGGAACATCGGAGACAGCCAGCGCAGGTAGTAGAACAGGCTGGCCACGGTGTTGGCGACGGCGACGACGACCAGCCAGGCAAGACCTCCGTCGAGCGCGGCGGTGAACACGCCGAGCTTGCCCACGAACACCGCGGTGGGCGGGGTCCCGACGAGGCCGAGCAGGCAGACCACGAGCGTAAGCGCCAGCCACCGCTCGCGGTCGAACATGCCCGCGTAGTCGCCGAGCCTCCGCGCCGCCGGGAACTCGGCGGCGACCGCGAAGGCGCCGAGGTTGGTGAGGGCGTACGCGCCGAGGTAGAACAGCAGCGTGCGCAGCGCGAGGTCGCTGCGCCCGGCCACGGCGACGGCCATGAGCAGGTAGCCGACCTGGCTGACCGTCGAGTACGCGAGCAGCCGGCGTGGGTGCTCCTGGAAGAAGGCGGCCAGGTTCCCGACCGTCATGCTCGCGGTGGCGAGGACGGCGACCAGCAGCGGCCAGCGGCCGGCGGCGTCCGGGAGCATCTCGGCGAGCACCCGGTAGGCCGCGACCAGCGCGCCGACCTTGGGCACCGTGGTCACGAAGGCGGCCACGGGCGTCGTCGCGCCCTCCGCGACGTCCGGCACCCAGAAGTGGGACGGCACGCCGCCCGCCTTGAACAGCAGCCCCACGAGCAGGGCTACGGCGCCGAGCGCCACGACTCCGGCGGGGCCCGCGCCGAGCGTCGCCCGTAGCTCCGAGTAGCTGGTCGCGCCGCCCGCCCCGAACAGCACCACGACGCCGGCGAGCAGGACGATGTTGAGCAGGGCGCCCATCAGGTAGTACTTCAGCGCCGCCTCGGTGCCCGGGGCGTCCTTGCCGAACCCCGCCAGCGCGTACAGCGGGAAGCTCGCCAGCATGTAGCCGATCACGACGATGAGCAGATCGCTCGCGCCCGCCAGGACCAGCGTGCCCGTCGCACCGAGCAGCGCGAGCACGTAGAACTCAGTCTCCCGCGGGTGCCCCTCGACCGCGTCGGCGGACATCACGACGACGAGGAGGGTCGCCGCAGCCACCACCAGCCGCGCCACGTTGGTCGCGACGTCGACGGAGAAGGTGAGGTCGTAGTACAGCCGCGGAGCGTCGAACATCGCCGACACCGTGGCGGCCAAGGCGGCGAGCAGCGCCGCGACGGCGACCAGGCGGACGACCCACTGCCGGTGGCGGGGCAGCCACAACCCTGCCAGCAGGCCGGCCACCGCCCCGGCGAACAGGCACAGCTCCGGGAGGAGAGCAAGCGGCTCCGCCCTCATCGCGCCACCAACTCGGCGACGACGACCGCGGCGGGCTCGATCACGTCCAGCAGGAACCGCGGGAACACGCCGATCGCGAGGGCGAGCGCCAGCAGCGGCGCGATCGCCAGCATCTCGGAGGCGCGGACGTCCACCGCGCCCGCCGTGTCAGCTCGCGGTTGGCCGAGAAAGATCCGCTGCAGCGCCCAGAGCATCAGCGCCGCCGTGATGAGGATCCCGAGAAACGCCAGTGCCGTGGCCACCGGCACGGAGCCGAGGCTGCCGGTGAAGATCTGGAACTCGGCGATGAACCCGGAGAAGCCGGGAAGGCCGAGGGAGGCGAAGGCCGCGACCGCGGTGAGGCCGGCGAACGACGGGGTCCGTGCGGCCATCCCGCCGTAGCGGTCCATGTCGTACGTCCCGCCCCGCTCGTAGAGCACCCCTGCGAGCAGGAACAGCGCCCCGGTGATCAGGCCGTGGCTGACCATCTGGGTGACCGCGCCGGTCACCGCGAGCGCCCGTGCCTGGGTCTCGGTGCCGGCGACGATGCCGGCCGCCCCCACGGCGAGGATCACGTAGCCCATGTGGTTGACCGAGGTGTAGGCGATCATCCGCTTGAAGCTGCGCTGCGCGAGCGCGACCAGGGCGCCGTACAGCACGCTCACCACCCCGACCACGACGAACACCAGCGCGTACCCGCGCCAGGAGTCGGGCAGGATCGGCATCACGATGCGCACGAACCCGTACGTGCCCATCTTCAGCAGGACCCCGGCGAGGATCGCGGAGCCCGTGGCGGGAGCGTCCACGTGCGCCGGCGGCAGCCAGGTGTGGAACGGCACGACGGGGGTCTTGACCGCAAGACCCACCCCGAGCGCCAGCAGGACGAGCGCGCCGGCGAGCGGCTCGCCGGCCAGCGGCACCTGCCGGGCAAGGTCGACCATGTCGAACGTGCTCGGCTCGGCGACCACGTAGAGCCCGATGAATCCCAGCAGCAGCGCCAGCGACCCGACGAAGGTGTACAGGAAGAACTTCAGCGCCGAACGCGCCGCGTCCCCGTGGCCCCAGCCCGCGATGACGAAGTACATGCCGACGATCGACAGGTCGAAGAAGACGAAGAACACGATGAGATCGAGCGCCGCGAACAGCCCGAGGCAGGCCGTCTCGAGGAACAGGAACAGGGCGGCGTAGCTGCGCACCCGCCGGGTCTCCCGCAGCGAGTAGACCGCGCAGGCGAGGAAGAGGCCGGACGTCAGCGCCAGCAGCGGCAGCGACAGGCCGTCGACCCCGACGTGGTAGCCCACGCCTACGCTCGGTATCCACCGCACTCGCTGCTCGTAGCCGATGGTGCCGAGCGGGCCGCCGGAGCCCGTGCCGTCAGGGTCCACTACGTACGCCACCCACATGGCGACCACCAGCACGAAGACCACCGCGCTCGCGGCCAGCCACACCCGGAGCGCGGTGCGGTCACCGACGCGCGGCGCGGCGAGCAGGCCGAGCGCGGCGGCCAGCGGGAGGAAGACGACGATGCTGAGCATCTAGCCCACCAGCCCGACCAGGACGAAGGCCGCGGCGAGCACGACGACGGCAACCGCGGTCTGCGCGTAGTACTGGTGCAGCATCCCGGTCTGGGGGGTGCGCGCCAGGCTGCCCAGCCGCCGGGCGCCGCGGGCCAGCGCACGGACGGCGCCGTCCACTCCCGCCTCGTCGCCCCGGCGCAGCAC
>JBMCTR010000242.1:0-3990 GCA_048622955.1 Actinomycetota bacterium | reverse complement strand
CGGTGCACCCGCGACACCAGCTCACCGCGGTCGTAGGGCACGAGCGCCTCGAGCTCGACGGGCGGCGTGGGCAGCTCCGCCTCCAGCGCGGCCCGGAGGTCGCCGATGCCCTCGCCGGTCAGCGCGGAGACCGCGATGGCGTGCGGCTCGGCGCGGAGCAACCTGGCGAGCGTCGTCCGCTCGGCGGCGTCCGCCTTGTTGACCACCACGACCTCCGGCACGTCCGCCGCTCCGACGTCCGCGAGCACCGTGCGAACGGTGGCGAGCTGCGCCTCCGGGTCGACGTGTGAGCCGTCCACCACGTGCAGCACCAGGTCCGCCTCGGCGACCTCCTCCAGCGTCGAGCGGAACGCTTCGACCAGCTGGTGCGGCAGGTGCCGGACGAACCCGACGGTGTCGGTCAGCGTGAACTCCCGCCCGTCGGCTGTCCGCGCCCGGCGCACGGTCGGGTCGAGCGTCGCGAACAGCTCGTCCTCGACCAGGACGCCGGCGTCGGTCAGCCGGTTGAGCAGCGACGACTTGCCCGCGTTCGTGTACCCCGCGATCGCCACCGACGGGACCGCGTGCCGCCGCCGTGCCGCCTTCTTGGTCTCCCGCGCGGTGTGCATGCCCGCGATCTGCCGCCGCAGCCGGACCATCCGGGTGTGGACGCGCCGGCGGTCGGTCTCCAGCTTGGTCTCACCGGGGCCGCGGGTGCCGACCCCGCCGGTGGCCCCGCCGGCCCGGCCACCGGCCTGCCGGGACAGCGCGCCGCCCCAGCCGCGCAGCCGCTGGGCGAGGTAGTCCAGCTGGGCGAACTCGACCTGCGCCTTGCCTTCGCGGCTCTTCGCGTGCTGGGCGAAGATGTCGAGGATCACGGTGGTCCGGTCGACCACCTTGACCTGGACCGCGTCCTCCAGATTGCGCAGCTGTGAGCCGGACAGCTCGCCGTCGCAGATCACCGTGTCGGCTCCGGCGGCGAGCACCAGCTCACGCAGTTCGCCCACCTTGCCCGACCCGATGAACGTCGCGGGATCGGGCTTGGCGCGTCGCTGCACGACGCCCTCGAGCACGTACGCACCGGCCGTCTCGGTCAGGGCGGCGAGCTCGGCCAGCGAGTTCTCGGCCTCCTCGCCGGTCCCGTCCGTCCACACGCCGACGAGCACCACCCGCTCGAGGCGCAACCGCCGGTACTCGACCTCGGAGACGTCATCGAGCTCGGTGGAAAGCCCGGCCACGCGGCGCAGCGACTGACGGTCGGACAGTTCGAACTCGCCGGACGTGAGCGGGCGCTCGACGGGCACCGATCCGGAGCCGACGGTCGATGCGCGGTTACTGGTTGTTGTCATCCTGGTCTTTCAACAATGCGGGCCGCCAATGCGTTCCCCCTGCTCTCAGCATCGCACGGCGCGCCACCCCAGCGGCACCCGCATTTCACGCCGTACCCGCTGCCCGGGCGCTCACGACGACCGCCGCCCCCGCTTGTTCACGGTCGCAGCGGTCCGCAGTGCGACGGCCGCCCGGATCGACGCCGCGCGCCGGGCGAGTTGACGCTGCGCCCGGCGGCGGGCGCGCAGCGCGGCCTCCTGGCGCACCGCCTCGCGCCGCTCGCGTTCCGCTCCGCTCATCCGGACCCCCTCTCACTAACAGAGACGGCCGGAAGCCTGCCGCGGATGCTGTGACCTAAGTCACACCACGGACGTCGACCGTGCCGGCGACGCCGAGCTCCGCCGGTCCGGACAGCAGCAACTCCCCGTCCGGCCGCTCGGAGACCCGCAGCGTCCCACCGGGCACGTCCACCCGGTAGGTCAAGCCGCGCCCGACGCCGTCCCGGCGCATGGCGGCCCACGCCGCCGCGCACACGCCCGTCCCGCACGACCTGGTCTCTCCGACGCCGCGCTCCCACACCCGCATCGTGATGTGCTTCGGACCCTCGGGGACGACGAACTCGACGTTCGCACCCTCGGGGAACAGCGACTCCGGCCGTAGCTGCGGAGCGCGGAGCAGTCGCCCGGGCTCGTCCAGGTTGCGGACGAAGACGACGGCGTGCGGGTTGGGCATCGCCACCGGGACGGCGGACCACCGCCGATCGTCGACGGCGACGACCGCCTGCACCCGCGTACGCAGTTGCCGGGCGCCGCCCATCTCGACGGTGATGCCGCCCTCCGGATCCGCGTGCACGATGCGGACGCCGCTGCGCGTGGCGATCGGCAGCACCGGGCCGTGGACGTACCCCTCGGACCACAGGTAGAGCGCCATCACCCGGATCCCGTTGCCGCACATCTCCGCCACGGAGCCGTCGGCGTTCCAGTAGTCCATGTACCACTCGACGTCGTCCGCGACCTCCTCGGCCCCGGGCACCGCCTCGGTCCGGACCACGCGGATGACACCGTCGCTGCCCAGGCCGGAGTAGCGGTCGGCGAGCCGCCGCACGGTCGCCGCGTCGAGCCCGCCATGGACCGTGCCGTCGGGGTCCGGCAGCAGTACGAAGTCGTTGTGGGTCCCGTGACCCTTGACGAACGGAAACGGTGTCACGGCCGACGATCGTATGCCGTCTCCGACTCGCTCAGCGCGACGGCCCTCGCTGCCAGGTCCGGCAGGTCGTACGGCAGCCAGTGGATGCGCGGGTCCTTGCGGAACCAGGCGTCCTGCCGGCGCGCGAACCGCCGGGTCGCCCGGACGGTCTCGGCGCGCGCCCGGTCCTCCGTCCAGTCGCCGTCCAGGAAGCGCAGCACCTGCGCGTAGCCCAGGCCCCGGCTGGCGGTGCGGCCGCTGCGCAGTCCGGCGTGCTCCAGGGCGCGGACCTCCCCGACGAGGCCGGCGTCCCACATCCGGTCGACCCGTTCGGAGATCCGCCGGTCGAGCACGTCCCGCGGCACGTCCAGCCCGAGCTGCACGACATGGTCGTACACGTACTCCCGTGCCGGCAGCACCGCCGAGTACGGCTTGCCCGTCAGCTCGATCACCTCGAGCGCCCGGACGATCCGGCGCCCGTTGCTGGACAGGATCGCCGCCGCGGCGTCCGGGTCGCGGGCCGCGAGCCGCTCGTGCAGCACCCGCGGACCGACGGCCGCCAGCTCGTCCTCCAGCCGGCCGCGGACGTCCTCGTCGGTGCCCGGGAACTCGAAGCGGTCGAGCACCGCGCGCACGTACAGCGCGCTGCCGCCCACGAGGATCGGCGGGACGCCGCGCCAGCGGCAGTCGTCGATCACGTAGCGCGCCAGGCGCTGGAAACTCGCGACCGTGGCCGACTCCGTGACATCCATGATGTCGATCAGGTGGTGCGGCACCCCGCGGCGCTCCGGGACGCTCAGCTTGGCGGTGCCGATGTCCATCCCCCGGTACAGCTGCATGGAATCGGCGTTGACCACCTCGCCGCTCAGCGCCAGGCCGAGGCTGACCGCGAGGTCGCTCTTGCCTGCCGCGGTGGGCCCGACAACCGCGATGACCGGCGGCTGCATCACTGGCCAATCCTCTCGAAGGCGTTGCGCGCCCGCCAAGGCGCCACTAGACATGACAGCACTACCAACTCCTTATTACAGGACACGTGATGGCCGAGGACTACAAGCGCAAGATCGGCGACGCCGTCGACGAGCACCAGGACACCATCGACAAAGGGCTCGACAAGGCGGCGGAAGCGGCCGACAAGCGCACCGGCGGCAAGTACGGCGAGCAGATCAGCTCCGGCGTCGACAAGGCCAAGGAGTTCCTGGGCGGGCTGTCCGGCGACGAGGCGCAGCCCGGCGATGAGGAGCAGCCCGGCGACCAAGACCTGGACCAGACGGACGAGAAGCGCCGGCGCGAGCGCTAGCCGCAGCCGAGCCGGGCGCTAGCCGTGGCGCTCCCAGACCGCGACGACATAGCCCACGCCGTACGGCGCATCGTCGTAGAGCACCTCGGCGTCGAACAGCGCGTCCTCTGCGGCGCCCGCGAGCACCTGCCACGCCGCTCGACCGGACGCCGCCAGCTCGGTGGCCAGCGCGCCGTCGACGGCCAGCAGCTCCGCCACCA
>JBMCTR010000241.1:0-3990 GCA_048622955.1 Actinomycetota bacterium | reverse complement strand
GGCGGGCCTCGCGCCGCCGTGCGCGGGCGGCCTTCCGGGCGCTCTCCGCAGCGTGGCCGGCCCGCCAGCGCAGCCCGGGCCGGCCCTCGGTGTCCACGCCGGCGAGCAGCAGGCCGCCGGCCAGCGCGACGTCCTTGAGGAACTGGGTCCGCTCGGCTGCCCTCTCCTCCGGGTCCTCGACGTTCCAGAACTCGTGGGTGGCGGTGGCCGGGACGAGGGAGGCGGCGAGTAGGAGCGACGCGAGCCGCGGCGCCTTGCCGGTGGCCAGCATCAGGCCGGCGCCGAGATCGACCGCGCCGCTGATCCGGATCAGGCTGCGGGCGTCCGAGGGCAACTGCGGAGCGCGCTCCTGGATCAGCGGCGTCAGCCGGTCGGTGACCGGCTTCGCGCGCTCGGCGAGCTTGTCGGGAGCGCGCACCTTGGCTATTCCTTGCACCACGAAGACCGACGCGAGCATCGGGCGGGCGACCAACCGAACCAGGCTCATGGGTCATGCCTACCACGACAGCGGGGTGTCGGTGGGCCGTGACAGGCTAGAGATGATGTGTGGGCGGTATGCGCTCAGCCAGAGCGCCGACGACCTGGCCGAGGAGTTCCACGTCGACCGGGTCGACGTGGCCGAGCGTGTCGAGCCGAGTTGGAACGTCGCGCCGACCAACACGGTCCTGGGCGTGCTGACGAGGCGGCGGCGCGACGAGCCGGAGGCCCAGGAGCGGCGGCTGCGGACGCTGCGCTGGGGGCTGATCCCGTCCTGGGCCAAGGACGCCGGCATCGGCAACCGGCTGATCAACGCGCGGATGGAGACGGTGCACGAGAAGCCTGCGTTCAAGCGGGCGTTCGCGCTGCGCCGGTGCCTGCTGCCGGCGGACGGATACTACGAGTGGTACGGCGAGACCAAAGGCAAGAAGCAGCCGTTCTTCATCCGCCCGAAGGACGGCGGGGTGCTCGCGATGGCGGGGCTGTACGAGATCTGGCGCGACCCGTCGGTACCGGACGATGACGACCCCGGCGCGTTCGTCTGGACGTCGGTGGTGCTCACCACGGACGCCGAGGACGACCTCGGCCGGATCCACGACCGCACGCCGCTGCTGATCGAGCGCGACCGGTGGGCGGAGTGGCTGGACCCCACCATCGACGACGCCTCGACGCTGCGAGGCCTGCTGGTGCCGGCGTCCCCGGGCCGGCTCGAGGCGTATCCGGTGTCAACCGACGTCAACAACGTCAAGAACGACGGCCCCCATCTGGTCGAGCCGCTGCCCGCCGAAGCGGACGACGCCCTGTTCTGAGCCGGCGCTGGTGGCGCTCCGCCCGCTGATGCCAATCCACAACGTCGGACGTTGTGGATTGGCACCAGGGGGCGCCAGGGAGATCCCTGAGGGACGGATCGGCGTTCGGTGACGTAGCCTGGAAGTATGTTCACCGACCTGATCGAGATCGCCGTCGCCGTGGGCGGCGCCGGTCTGGTCGCGCTGGCCATCAAGCAGGCGAGGGCGAAGGGCTGGTCCGGGTCGCTGCAGATGACCGCGGCCGGCTTCCTTCTCATGGGCGCCTCGGCCATCGGCGTGGTCGGCTTCCTCGCGGGCATCGTGCTCAACCCGCTGGCCTGGCTGGGCATCATCGCGCTCGGCATTGCGGGCGTGCTGTTCGCCGTCGGCCAGCGCCTCGAGGGCCGTGGCCGCCAGGCCGTCGAGGGCGAGGGCGGCGAGGCCAAGTCGCAGTCCAAGTCGCAGTCCAGGTCGCGCGGCGAAGTCGAGAGCGGTAAGGGCAGGGCCGAGACCGGCCTCGGCGACGACATGGCCGAGATCGAGGAGATCCTGCGCCGCCGCGGCATCGAGTAGCCGGCCCGGGCCACCGAACCGTTAAGCCGGCGCGCCCCAGTCGACCACCACGACCGTGACGTCGTCACGGCCGCCGGCCGCCGCCGCGACGAGCGCCTCGCACGTGGCGTCCGGGTCGGTGTGCTCGGACAGGACGGCTTCGATGCGCTCGTCGACCAGCACGTCGGTGAGCCCGTCGCTGCACAGCAGGAGCCGGTCTCCGGCGGCGAGCGGGAGCCGCTGCACGGCCGGTGCGGAGCTGTTCGGTAGCCCCACCGCCTGGGTGATCGAGTGGGCGAACGGGTGCTCCTGCGCCTCCTCGGTCGTGATGACCCCGCTTTGCGCAAGCTCCGCGGCGAACGAGTGGTCGTCGGTCAGCCGGCGCAGGCTCCCGCCCCGGCACAGGTACGCCCGGCTGTCGCCGAGGTGTGCCACGTACGCCGTCTCGCCGGCCACCAGCAGGATCACGACCGTCGTCGCCATGCCGGCGAGGTCGGGCGCTGAGCGGGCCTCGGCCTGCACGACGTCTCCGAGATCGACGACCGCGCGCTGAATGGCGCTGTCCAGGTCGGCGTCCGCCCCGTCGAGCGCCGCGTCGAGCCGGCCGGGCAGCCGTTCGACGACGAACTGAGCGGCCACGTCGCCGGCCGGGTTTCCGCTCACTCCGTCGGCGACGACGAACAGGCCGCGCTCGATGTCCGCGAGGCAGGCGTCCTCGTTGCGCTCGTGGGATCGACCACGGTCTGAGCGCATACCGGCACGCAGAGCTGGTGTGCTCTGGCCCGCGTGAAACACGTTCATGCCGACTCCCCCCGGACCCCCCTGAGTGTCGATCAACTGCCGCTCACCCTAGAGCATCGGGGTGTGGCCGGCGATAGCTCCCGCTCCGTTCCTTCAACCGGCGCGACCTCCGCTGGTGCGGACCGGTCGGTTCGGTGCAAGCTGCCGCTATGTGGTGCTGGCGTGTGGAGCGGCCCGGACCGCTGGACACCGGGCCGCTGCGATGGACCCGGGCGGACGTCCCGGCCCCGGGTGAGGCCGAACTGCTGGTGCGGGTGCTGGCCTGCGGCGTGTGCCGGACGGACCTGCACGTGGCCGAGGGTGACCTCCCGGTGCACCGGCCCGGTGTCGTCCCCGGGCACGAGTTGGTCGGCGAGGTCGTGGAGCCTGCGGGGGCGTTCCGGGCGGGAGACCGCGTCGGCATCGCCTGGCTGCGGTACACCTGCGGCGAGTGCCGGTACTGCCGGCGGGGGGACGAGAACCTGTGCCCCTGGTCGCGCTACACCGGGTGGGACGAAGACGGCGGCTACGCCGAGTACGCGACCTGCCCGGCGGACTACGCCTACCGGCTGCCCGACGGATACTCGGACGCCGAACTGGCGCCCCTGCTCTGCGCGGGCATCATCGGCTACCGCGCGCTGAAGCTCGCCGAGGTGCCGCCCGATGGCCGGTTGGGGATCTACGGCTTCGGCGCGAGCGCCCACATCGCCGCCCAGGTCGCGATCGCGCAGGGCGTGGCCGTCCACGTGGTGACGCGCAGCGCCGCCGCGCAGGCGCTGGCGCTCGAGTTAGGCGCCAGGTCGGCCGGCACCGTGTCGGAGCGGCTGCCGCAACCGCTCGACTCCGCCATCCTGTTCGCGCCGGCGGGCGATCTGGTGCCGCCCGCGCTCGAGGCGCTCGACCGGGGCGGGACGCTGTCGATCGCCGGCATCTACCTGACGGACGTACCGCCGCTGGCCTACGAGCGGCACCTGTTCTACGAACGCCGGCTGCGCAGCGTCACGGCGAACACGAGGACGGACGGCCGCGAACTGATGGAGTTCGCCGGCCGGCACCGGCTCAGCATCGCGACCACCCCGTACCCGCTCGACGCCGGGAGCCGGGCGCTTGCCGACCTGGCCGAGGGCAGGGTCACGGGCGCCGCCGTGCTGACTCCGTGACGGTCGGCCGCTCGAGGTCGCGTGGTCGCCGGTGGTTCGCGTTGTGGACGGGTTGGTGGAAAGTCCGGTGGAAAACCCGGGCGTCCTGTGTGTAACTTGCCCTGGGATGTGGATGTGAAAGCAAGGCAGGAAAAAATCAAGGAATGGCGGGCGCTCTCGGCTTGTGCAATTGCCGGCGATACGCTAGAAATTACTCACGCCACCGGAATGGAGGCCATTTCTGAAGCGCCAGC
>JBMCTR010000240.1:0-4016 GCA_048622955.1 Actinomycetota bacterium | reverse complement strand
CCGTTCCCCGAGGTGCTGCACAAGCAGGGCGTGATCCCGGGAATCAAGGTCGACAAGGGAGCGAAGCCGCTCGCCGGTTTCCCGGACGAGGTCGTCACGGAAGGCCTCGACGGGCTCCGCGACCGGTTCGAGGAGTACGCCTCGATGGGTGCCCGCTTCGCGAAGTGGCGCGCGGTCATCCACATTGGGGACCGGCTGCCCACGACCGCGTGCCTGCAGGCCAACGCCCATGCGCTTGCGCGCTACGCGGCCCTGTCGCAGGAGGCCGGGCTGACCCCCATCGTGGAGCCCGAGGCGCTCATGGACGGCGCGCACAGCATCGAGCGTTGCGCGGAGGTCACGGAGGCCATGCTCCGGGCGGTGTACGAGCAACTCGGGTTCTACCGGGTCGTTCTGGAGGCGAGCCTGCTCAAGCCGAACATGGTCGTGCCCGGCAAGGAAAGCCCTGCCCAGGCCGGCGACGACGAGATCGCCGACGCGACGATCAGCACGATGCGGCGGGCGGTGCCGGCCGCGGTCCCGGGGATCGTGTTCCTGTCCGGAGGCATGTCGCCCGAGCAGGCCACGGCACGGCTGGACGCGATGAACAAGCGCGGCCCCCAGCCCTGGCAGCTTGGCTTCTCCTTCGCCCGCGCCCTGCAGGGCCCGGTCATGAGCACCTGGGCCGGCGACGACGCCAACCGCGGCGCAGCGCAGGACGCCTTGCACCACCGCGGAGTGCTCAACTCGGCGGCACGCCGCGGCGAGTACAGCGCCGACATGGAACTCGCCGCCTAGCCGGGCAGCCCGCCCGCGCACCCGTACACCAGCCGCGAGCTCCACGCAGGCGCTGCTCAGCTGCCGGTGCCGAGCACCTTCCGCAGGGTGGCGGCGAACTCGTCCGGCTTGCCGGTCATGCCGTACTCGCCGCCGACGAACCCGGCGTGGTCGCCGGGGAAGATGGCGGGTGCCGACGTGAGCCGTTCGGCCACGGCATGCGCGGCGCGGTTGGCGATCTCACCCTCCGAATCGGCGCCGGCGGCGATGACGACGCGGGTGGATGCTCCGCGGAGGGCGCCGAAGTCGTGCTCGTCGTGGGTGCCCGAGATCATGTTCTGCCCGAGCAGCGGGTCGTCCCTGGAGCCGTCGTCCTCGGTCGGCAGCCCGAAGTTGGCGGGATCGGGGGCGGGCTGGTCGGCGAAGTCGGCCGGCACCGGCCCCTTGTGGGTGACCAGCGTGATGAACAACGCCATCGCCGGACCGTAGCCGTGCTGCTGGTACGTCTGGTGGATGTGCCTGCTCGCCGCAAGCGCCTGCTCGCAGTCCGGGAGCAGGTGGACGGCGGGCGGCTCGTGCGCGACCAGCGTCCGGACCTGCTCCGGATGGCGGCCCACGAGCACCAGCGCGTTGACCGCGCCACCGCTGCTCGCGAAGATGTCGACCGGCCCGGCGTCCAGCGCTGCGATCAGCCGGTGCAGGTCGTCGGCGTGCTCGTCCGGTGTGGTCTCGGCGGCGCCGTCGGTCCGTCGGCTGCGCTCCGCCCCGCGGGGGTCGTACGTCACGACCGTGCGGTCCGCGAAGTGCCCGGCCAGGGTGCCGAACCCGGCGGCGCCCATCGGCGACCCGATCAGCAGCAGGACCGGCTCAGCGCTGGTCTCGTTGCTGCGGACGTCGTAGGTCAGCACGGCACCCGGCACGTCCAGGGTGTACGTCTTCGGTGCGGTCATGCGGCCTCCTTCGGAGGATGCTCGTCGTGTCCTGCACCTTTGACCCGCCGCGCCCGCGGAACTCATCGCCCGAACGGGACGGCGGGAGGCTTCACGTGCGGCTGAGCTCGTTCAGGGCGGCGAGATCCTCGGCGGTTGGCTGCCACTGCCCGGCCGCGGCGTTGGCGACGACCTGTTCGGGCCGGGTGGCGCCGGAGATCACCGACGCGACGGCCGGCTGCGCGGCCAGGCCGCCGACGGCCACGTCCAGCATGCTCAGGCCACGCTCCGCGGCGAACCGCTCGATCGCCTCGATCCGGTCGAAGTCCGCGCGCTCCAGGGGGCCGGTCCGCGAAGCCAGCCGGCTGCCCTCGGGAGCGGGCTCGCCGCGCCGGTACTTGCCGGTGAGCAGGCCGTACTCCAACGGGAAGAACGGCAGCACCCCCACACCGACGTGCTCGCACGCCGGGACGAGCTCCGCCTCCACCGAGCGGTCGTACAGCGAGTACTTGTTCTGCGCGCTGACGAAACGCGAGAAGCCCGACGTCCGCGCCGCCCAGTCGGCGTCCACGACCTGCCATCCGGCGAGGTTGGACGAGCCGATGTACCGCACCTTGCCCTCCTGCACCACCTCGTGCAACGCGGCCAGGGTCTCCCCGATCGGCGTGACCGGGTCCGGCGCGTGCAGCTGGTAGAGGTCGATCCAGTCGGTGCCCAGCCGGCGCAGGCTCGCCTCCACGGCGCGGCGGATGTAGCGCCGCGACCCGCGTACGCCCCAGTCGGGGCCGTTGGCGCCCTTCGTGTCCATGCCGAACTTGGTCGCGACGATCACGTCCGCCCGCCTCGGCCCGAGCGCGCGCCCCAGCAGCTGCTCGCTCTCGCCGGCGCTGCTGCCGTAGGTGTCGGCGGTGTCGAACAGCGTGATGCCCGCGTCGAGCGCGGCATGCACCACGTCGGCGGTCTGGTTCGCGTCGATCCGGGAGCCGAACGCGTTGCACCCCAGTCCGACGACGGACACGGTCAATCCGGAACGGCCCAACTGGCGGTAGGTCATGTCTGCCATGACCGCGAGGCTAGCCCGTGACGCTCACCTCGATGCCGTGCCACCCCGTTGCGCCGCTCGGCACCGGCGGCATCGCCGTACCGGTCTGCACCTCGCCGTCCGTCGTCGTGGCCCGGACCTCCAGGCGGTGGTCGCCGGGCTCGGCGTCCCACCGCCACACCCACTGCCGCCAGGTGTCGCGGCTGGGGACGTCGGCCAGTTCCGCGGCCTGCCACGGCCCCTCGTCGACGCGCACCTCCACGCGCTCGATCCCGCGGTGCTGCGCCCACGCGACGCCGGCCACGGGCACCGTCCCAGCGGCCACGCCGGCACCGCTGGACGGCACGTCGATCCGGGACTGCACCTTCACCGGCCCCCGCTCGGCCCAGCCGCGCTGCGTCCAGTACGCCTCGAACTCGTCGAACCGGGTCACCTCGAGGTTGACGACCCACTTCGTCGCGCTCACGTACCCGTAGAGCCCGGGGACGACCATCCGCACCGGGAAGCCGTGCTCGACCGGCAGCGGCTCGCCGTTCATCGCGACGGCGAACATCGAGTCCCGCCCGTCCGTCAGCGCCTCCAGCGGCGTCCCGCAGTTCCAGCCGTCGTACGAGGTCGACTTCACGGCGTCCGCGTCGGCGAGCGGCCCCGCCATGCCGAGGACGTCCGAGGTCCGCACTCCCGTCCACAGCGCGTTGCCGATCAGATCTCCGCCGACCTGGTTGGAGACGCAGCACAGCGTGATCCACCGGTCGATCAGCCCGATGGAGACCAGGTCGTCGAAGCTGAGCATGAGCTCTTCTTCCACCATGCCGTGCACCCGCAGGCTCCAGTCCTCCGGGTGCACGAGCGGCTTGGACAGGGCGGTGTCGATCAGGTAGAAGTCGTCGTTCGGTGTCCGCCAGGGCGCGACGTCCGGCACCTGCACGTTGACCCCGTCCGGCACCGCGGGCTCCGGCAGGTCGCGCGGCAGCGCCTGCGGAGCCGCGAGGTCCTCGCGCGACGACTCGACCCCCAGCCGACGGGAGCCCAGCCACCGGCCGATGCCACCGGCGCCGGCGGCCAGCGCACCGACCGCGGCAGCCACCCGCAGGAAGGTACGGCGGCCCGGACGCCCCATGGGTTGCGGCGATGTCTCCGGCGACGCGGGCGGCTCGGTGGTTGCGGCATTCTCCGACGGAGCCGACGCGGCCTTGGCCGACCGCACCAGCGGCAGCAGCACGAGGACGGCGGCGGCCATGCCCACGATGACCGGCAGCAGGTCGTAGGCTTGCGCGTCCGGCCGGGTG
>JBMCTR010000239.1:0-4017 GCA_048622955.1 Actinomycetota bacterium | reverse complement strand
GCTCGGCGTCCCGCCGCTCGGCCACCGCGGCGTCGAGGGCCGAGCGCGCCGCGGCGATCTCGGTGGCGAGCTCCGCCTCCTGCGCCCGGACGGCCGCGGCGTCCCGTTCGAGCTGGTCCGGGTCCTGCGACGGACGGTCGCTCTCCGCGACGCCGGCCAGATGCCGGCTGCGCTCGGCCGCCAGCGAGGCCGTCCCGCGCAGCCGCTCCCGCAGCCCGGACAGCCGGTACCAGGTCTCCTGGGCCTGCGCCAACCGGGGCGCGGCCTCGCTCAGTCCCTCCTCCAGCCGTGCCTCGGCGGCTCTGGCCCGCTCGAGCGCAGCGGACAGCTCGGCCTGCCGTTCCCGTGCCGCCGTCTCGCCCGCGACCTCCTGCTCGAGCGTCGCCTGTGCCTGCACGAGGTCGTCGGCGAGCAGCCGCAGCCGGGCGTCGCGCAGGTCGGCCTGGACGGTGGCGGCCTTCCGGGCGATCTCCGCCTGCTTACCCAGCGGCCCCAGCTGGCGGCGCAACTCGGCGGTCAGGTCCTGGACGCGGGTCAGGTTGCCCTGCATCGCCTCGAGCTTGCGCAGCGCCTTCTCCTTGCGCTTGCGGTGCTTGAGGACGCCCGCGGCCTCCTCGACGAACCCGCGCCGCTCCTCCGGGGTGGCGGACAGGATCGAGTCCAGTTGGCCCTGCCCGACCACGACGTGCATCTCGCGCCCGATGCCGGAGTCCGACAGCAACTCCTGCACGTCGAGCAGCCGGCACGCCTGGCCGTTGATCGCGTACTCCGAGCCGCCGCTGCGGAACATCGTCCGCGAGATCGTCACCTCGGAGTAGTCGATGGGCAGCGCACCGTCGGCGTTGTCCACGGTCAGCACGACCTCGGCGCGGCCCAGCGGGGACCGGCCGGCCGTGCCGGCGAAGATGACGTCCTCCATCTTGCCGCCGCGCAGGCTCTTGGCTCCCTGCTCGCCCATGACCCAGGCGAGCGCATCGACGACATTGGACTTGCCGGAGCCGTTGGGGCCCACCACACACGTGATGCCGGGCTCGAACCGCAGGGTCGTCGACGAGGCGAAGGACTTGAACCCCCGCACCGTCAAGCTCTTCAGGTACAAACCGGTGAAATCTCCGCCGAGGTCGGCCAGCCCCCGCGTGGAGCAGGCAAGGCCAGCTTACCGGCCGCGATCGACGTCAAAGGTGACGTGCCCGGCCGCCCGCGTGTCGCGGCCGGGTCGCACGTGTGAGGGGCCAGCGTCAGGCCGGAACCGGTTCCGGCTCTCCGGCCTCGGTCAGTACATCGTCCGCGTCAACCGTCTCGGCCAGCGAGTCGTTCTCGGCCTGGAGCCGGAGAATCTCGGCCTCGAGATCATGTACTCGCTGACGCAGCCGCCTTACCTCGGTAACGAGTCGTGGGTCAGGACCACCAACATGGCCGAGGAGCGCCTTCGCCATTTTCCGGATTCCTCCACCAAAACAGTTCATGAAAGCAAGGCCTGAACCGCCTCATCGGCGCTCGGGGCGGCAGGCTGCCTGGTCAAGGTTCGCACCAACCGGCGTCATGGTCAACAGCCCGATACACACTCGTGATCATGTCACCGAGCCTTGAAAACCGTGACAACCCGCTGGCATTTCCATCGTACATCGAAACGTCGTCCCTGTCGCGGCGGCGCTCAAGCCGCCCAGCGGCCCGCTGGTGCTCGGCTCACCAGTGGGCTCGGCGCGGCCGCGGCTGGCACGCCGGGCAGGTGTAGGACGAGCGGTTCATGAACGGGTCCCGCCGGATCGGCGTCCCGCACCGCCGGCACGGCCGCCCGGCCCGGCCGTACACCTCCAGGCCGCGTTCGAAGTAGCCGCTCTCGCCGTTCACGTTGACGTAGAGCGCGTCGAACGACGTCCCGCCCACGGCCAGCGCCGCGGTCATCACCTCGCGCAGCGCCGCCAGCAACCGGATCGCGGACGGCCGGGGCAGCGTCTGCGTGGGCCGGGCGTAGTGCAGCCGGGCCCGCCACAGCGCCTCGTCCGCGTAGATGTTGCCGACGCCGGAGATCAGCGACTGGTCGAGCAGCGCCCGCTTGACGTTCGTCCGGCGCCGCCGCAGCGCCGCGGCGAACGCGGCATCATCCAGCCCGGGGTCCAGCGGGTCGGGCGCGATATGCGCGAGCTCCGCCGGCAGCCCGCCCGGGCCGGTGGCCGGCGAGACCGCGAGCCCGCCGAACGTCCGCTGGTCGACGAACCGCAGTTGCGGCCCGTCATCGCGGAAGTGCAGCCGCACCCGCAGGTGCCGCCCGTCGGCGGCGCTCGCCGACTGGACGAGCAGCTGCCCGCTCATGCCGAGGTGACCGACGAGGACCGAGCCGGTCGACAGCGGCAGCCACAGGTACTTGCCGCGCCGGCGGACGTGCTCCACCGCCGCCCCTGCGAGCAGCCGGGCGAAGTCCTCGGGTCCGGCCGCGTGCCGCCGCACCGCCCGCGGGTGCAGCACGTCGGCGGCGCGGATCGTCCGGCCCGCCACGTAGCGCTCCAGGCCCTCCCGGACGACCTCCACCTCCGGCAGTTCCGGCACGGCGAAACCCTACGCCTGCTCGGCGCCGCCGGGCGCGTGCGACCGGAGCGTCCGCCAGGCCGAGGCCGCCGCGCCGGCCTCGGCCTCCTTCTTGTTGCGCCCCCGGCCAGTGCCGTAGACGACGCCGCCGATCACCACCTCGGCGGTGAACTCCTTGGCGTGGTCCGGCCCGTCCTCACGGATCTCGTACGCCGGCACGCCGATGCCGTACTCGGACGTGAGCTCCTGCAGGGACGTCTTCCAGTCCAGTCCGGCACCGAGGGTCGCCGACTCGTCAAGGAGGTCGTCGACGAGCCGGTGCACGACTGCGGTGGCCGTTTCGAAACCGTGCTCGATGTAGATCGCCCCGAGGATCGCCTCGACCGTGTCGGCCAGGATGGAGGACTTGTCGCGGCCGCCGGTGCTCTCCTCGCCGCGGCCGAGCCGGACGAATGCGCCGAGCTCGAGGTCCCGGGCGACCTCCGCAAGCGCCCGCATGTTGACCACGGCCGCCCGCAGCTTGGCCAGCTGGCCCTCCGACAGGTCCGGATGGCGCCGGTACAGCGACTCGGTGACGACCAGTCCGAGCACCGCGTCGCCGAGGAACTCCAGGCGCTCGTTGGTGGGAAGCCCGCCGTGCTCGTAGGCGTACGAACGGTGGGTGAGGGCGCGTTCCAGCAGCTCGGGGTCCAGTGCGACCCCGAGCCGGTCGGACAGCTCGGCGAGGCCGGGCGTCACGCGTTCTCCCCCGGTGCGGAGGTCAGGCCTCGCCCACCTGCCGCCCGTTGTACTCGCGGAACAGCGGCCTGCCCTGCGAGTCCTCGACGACGTGGGCGCGGTGCGAGACGACCCACACCGTGCGGCCGCGAACCGTGCGCTTCTGTATCTGCGGCAGCTTGGCCTTCCACTGCGCGCGCCGGTGGCGGCTGTTGCTTCTGGACACTCTCCGCTTCGGGACGGCCACGGCCTAACTCTCCTCGGTCCGGCCGGCTCCGTTGGAACCGGGCTCGTACTGGTCGATCCCGGTGCGCAGCCTCGCGAGGACCGCCCACCGCGGATCGGTGGTCTCGTGCCGGTGCCCCGGGTCGTCCTCCAGCCGCGCCCCGCACTCGGGGCACAGGCCTGGACAGTCGTCCCGGCACTTCGGCGCCAGCGGCAGCGCCAGCACCAGCGCGTCGCGCAGCGCCGGCTCGAGGTCGATCAGATCGTCCTCGACCACACGCTCCACGTCCGCCTCCGCGTCCTCGGCGGGAACGCGGCCGGGGTACGCGTACAGCTCCTGGACCTCGACGGTGATCTCGCTGTTGATCTCGTCCAGGCACCGCACGCACACGCCGGTGAGTGGTGCTCGTGCCGTCCCCGACACGAGCACACCTTCCATGACGGCCTCGAGCCGCAAGTCCAGCTCGATGTCGGCGCCTTCGGGCACGCCGGCAACCCCGCCGACGCCGAGATCCGGCGGCGCCGGCACCGATCGCCTGACCCGCTGGG
>JBMCTR010000238.1:0-4022 GCA_048622955.1 Actinomycetota bacterium | reverse complement strand
GGCTAGGTCACGGCCGCCTTGCTCGCGAACTCCGGCCGGGCCCACTCCTCGTGTTCGAGGACCGCGGCCGCGTGATCGACCGCGTCCCAGACATCGACGAACCGGAGGTAGAGCGGGCCGAAGCCGAACCGGGCCAGGTCCGGGTAGCGGAAGTCGCCGATCACCTTCCGGGAAATCAGCGCCTGCACCACCCCGTAGGCCTCCGGGTGGCGCAGGCACACCTGCGACCCGCGGACGGCCTGGGCGCGCGGTACCTCGGTGGTGACGCCGTAGCGCGCGAGCCGCTCGTCGACGAGGTCGATGAAGTAGCCGGTCAGGGCCAGCGACTTGGCGCGGAGGTCGGCCATCGAGACGCCGTCGAACGCGTCCAGGGCGGTGTCCAGCGCGGCCATCGACAGCACGGGCGGCGTCCCGGTCTGGACGCGGGCGATGCCGGGCGCGGGGCGGTAGTCGCGCTCCAGGGCGAACGGCTCCGCATGCCCCATCCAGCCGGCGAGGGGCTGATCGATCCCGTCCTGCACCCTGGGATTGACGTACGCGAACGCCGGGGCACCCGGACCGCCGTTGAGGTACTTGTAGCCGCACCCGACGGCGAGGTCGGCGTCCCACCCGGCGAGGTCGACGGGTAGCGCGCCGGCAGAGTGGCACAGGTCCCAGCACACCAGCGCACCCGCGTCGTGCGCGGCGGCGGTGAGTGTCGCCGCGTCGTGCATCCGCCCGGACCGGTAGTCGACGTGGGTGAGGGAGAGCACGGCGACGTCGTCGTCTAGCGCTGCGGCGACGTCCGACGGGTCGCACCAGCGCACCTCGCATCCGGTCAACCGGGCGGCGCTCGCGGCGATGTAGGAGTCGGTGGGAAAGTTGGTGGGCTCGGTGACGATGACCCGGCGGCCGGGCCGCAGCCTGGTCGCCGAGACGAGCAGCTTGAACAACTGGACGCTCGTCGAGTCGCCGGCGATGACCGACCCGGGCGGCGCGCCGACCAGCTTCGCGATCTTGTCGCCGACCCGTCGTGGCAGCCCGATCCAGTCGTGGACGTTCCACGACCGGATCAGGTCCTGGCCCCATTCTTCGGCGATCACGGAGGCCATCCGGTCGCGGACGCCGACCGGGAGCGGGCCGAGGGAGTTGCCGTCCAGGTAGATCACCCCGTCCGGGACTTCGAACCGGTCCCGCAGGTGCCGGAGCGGGTCCTCCTTGTCGCGCTGCAGAGCGTCGTCGCGGGTCATACCTCCCACGCTACGTCCGCGCTGCCCCATTGATCACGTGAAGAATGGGTGCCGCCGCTCGGTTGAATCGCCGGCGTGTCGCGCGAACGGCACTTGCATGATCGGCGTGAAGGATGGGGGCGTGGTGGTTGTCCATACGCGCCCGCGGGTGCGGCACGCGTGGCTCGCGGCGGCATTGGCCGCGGCATGGACGCTGGTGGCCGGGTTCGCGCTCGCGGGCCTGCCGGGTGTCGTGGTCTGGCTGAGCGAGGGCGCCGCGGACCCGGTTGCCCAGCCGGCGCGGCTGGGAGCCGCGGTGTGGCTCGCGGCGCACCGCGTGGGGCTGGACATCGACGGGGCCACGATCCAACTGGCACCGGGTGGGCTGTCGCTGTTGATCGTGCTTCTCGTCTACCAGAGCGCCCGGTGGGCCGTGCACTCGGCCGAGGTCCGCGACGTCTCGCGGGCACTGACCGTCATCGAGGTGATCGCGTGCGCCCACGCGATCGCCGCCGGAGTCGTGGCAGCGGCCGTCTCGACCGATCAGCTGAGCGTGGCGGCGCTGCCGGCCGCGGTGTGGACCGGTTCGATCGCCGGGGCCGCGGCGGCCTTCGGAGCACTCCGCGAGGCCGCGCTGCTCGGACCGCTGGCACATCGGCTGCCGTCCTGGCTGCGGACCGCGGTGCAGGCAGGTCTGGTGGCGGTCGCGGCGGTGATCGCCGGAGGCGCCGCGCTGGTCGCAGCCTCCGCCGTCGCCGGCTCGGAGCGCGTCGGCGCGGCTGCGGCTGCGCTGGATCCAGACCTGCCCGGCACGATCGTGCTCGCCGCGGCCAGCGCTGCACTCGTGCCGAACGCCGTCGTGTGGGCGGCGTCGTTCTCCCTCGGCCCGGGCTTCGCGGTGGGCTCGGGGACCTCGGTCTCGCCGGCCGGCGTGGAGGTCGGGCAGGTCCCGGCGATCCCGGTGCTCGGGGCACTGCCCACCGGCGACCTTGGCTGGGTCGCATGGGTCGTGCTCGCCATGCCTGTGGTGGCAGGCGTCCTCGCAGGTGCCGTGGTGCATCGCCGGACTGCGGACGCGACGGTGTGGCAGGTGGCTCGCTGTGCCGGCTGCGCGGCGGTGACGGCTGCCATGGTCATGGCGGCGCTCGCGCTGCTGTCGGGCGGGGCGGCGGGGGCGGAGCAGCTGTCCGCGGTCGGGCCGACCCCCTGGCAGGTGGCGCTGGCGACGTTCGTCTTGATCGCCCTGCCGGCGCTGGCGACCGCGTGGGTGCGGAGATGGTCGCCAGGGACGTCGCGCTGAGCCGGCGGCGGTATCGTCACTGAGCGTGCGGTACCGGCAGCGTCCCGACCCCGATCGGCCGGCGCGGCTGGTCGTCCTGGTCTCCGGCGTGGGCAGCAATCTCGAGGCGTTGCTGGACGCCTGCGCGGAGCCCCGTTACGGCGCCACGGTGGTCGCCGTCGGCGCGGACCGGGCCGGCATCCGCGGGCTGGACATCGCCGCCAAGGCGGACGTGCCGACCTTTGTGGACGCGGTGGCGGGCTATGCGAGCCGCGACGCGTGGGATGCCGCGCTCTGCGAGCACGTCGCGGCGTACCGACCCGATCTGGTGGTCTCGGCAGGCTTCCGGAAGCTCGCCGGGGCGACGTTCCTCGACCGGTTCGGTGGACGCTACGTCAACACGCACAACTCGTTGCTCCCGGCCTTTCCGGGCATCCACGCACCGCGGGAAGCACTCGAGTACGGCGTGAAGATCACCGGGGCGACGCTGTTCTTCGTCGACGCGGGCGTCGACACCGGGCCCATCGTGGCCCAGGTCGCCGTCCCGGTGAACCCCGGCGACACCGAGCAAACGCTGGACGAGCGCATCAAGGACGCCGAACGCCGCCAACTCGTCCACTATGTCGGCCTCCTTGCCCGCGAGGGCTGGACGATCGAGGAAAGGCTGGTCACCATCCCATGAGACGTCCGATCCGGCGTGCGCTCATCAGCGTGTACGACAAGGACGGCCTGGAGGACCTGGTCGCGGGCCTGCGCGATGCCGGCGTCGGCATCGTCTCCACCGGCTCGACGGCCGCCCGGATCGCGGATGCGGGCGTCCCCGTGACGCCCGTCGGGGACCTCACCGGGTACGCCGAGAGCCTGGACGGGCGGGTCAAGACCCTGCATCCCGCGGTGCACGCGGGGATCCTCGCCGACCGGGAGCGTGCCTCCCACCGGGAGCAACTCGCCGAGTTGGGCATCGAGCCGTTCGACCTGGTCGTCGTCAACCTGTATCCGTTCACGAGCGCGGTGGCGGCCGGGGCCTCCGCGGCCGAGTGCGTGGAGCAGATCGACATCGGGGGCCCCGCGATGGTGCGCGCGGCGGCGAAGAACCACGGCAGCGTCGCCGTGGTCGTGGACCCGGCCCGGTACGGCGACGTCCTGGACGCGGTGCGCGCCGGCGGGTTCACGCTGGAGCAGCGGCAGCGGCTGGCGGCCGACGCGTTCGCGCACACGGCAACCTACGACGTCCACGTCGCTTCCTGGATGGGCAACGTGCTCGCACCGACGGACGAGGGCACCGGGTTCCCGGCCTGGGTGGGCGGAACCTGGCAGCGGGCAGCCTCGCTCCGGTACGGCGAGAACCCTCATCAGCGGGCGGCGTTGTATGCCTCGGGGCATGGACCGGGCGGGCTGGCGACCGCGGAGCAACTGCACGGCCGGGAGATGTCGTACAACAACTACGTCGACGCGGACGCGGCACACCGGGCCGCGTACGACTTCGACGAGCCCGCCGTCGCGATCATCAAGCACGCGAACCCGTGCGGCATCGC
>JBMCTR010000237.1:0-4031 GCA_048622955.1 Actinomycetota bacterium | reverse complement strand
TACGCCACCCGGCTACGCCACCCGGCTACGCCACCCGGCCACCCAGCTCCTCGGCGCGCCGGAACGCTCGGCGAAACCGCGCCGCCACCTGCGTCGGGAGGTCGAGGTCCGGCGTGATGACGCGTACGACCTCGTAGCCGAGTTCCCGCAGCCGGTCCTCCCGCTTCTTCTCGCGCCAGACGACCTCGCCGGAGTCGTCGTCAGGGTCCATTGCCCGCAGGTACTTGCCCTTGCCGTCGAACTCCCCGATCGTCCGCTGCTCTTCGAAGTAGAAGTCGGTGCGGCCGATCAGTGCGCCGTTCGGGGCATGGAACTCCCGCTGCAGGTCGGGGGCAGGTAGCCCCACGTCGTCGAACAGCACGCGGCAGCGCGACTCGCCCACGCTCTCCGACCGGCCGTCCGCGAAGGACAGCACGGCGCCGGCGTTCCGGGAGCCCTGCCAGTCGCGCATCGTGTCCAGCCGCGCCAGGGCCTGCTGCTTGATGTCCGTGTCCGCGCGCAACGCCGCGTCGGCGACGACGACGGACGGCTCGAAGGGCACGACCCGTGCGACGTCGATGAGGGTGCGCGGCAACGCCGTGACACGTACGCCGCCGACCTCGATGGTCTCGTCCCGCCGAAGGTCCCCGGCGTGGTGGTGGACGCCGGCTTCGTGCCGCGGCGAGTGCAACTCGGGACGGGTCACGTGCACCTCGGACAAATCCAGCCCCCAGGTCGGCAGGCCGTGCACCACGGCGGCCGAGACGTGGCTCACGACCGTCGGCTTGCGCAGGCTCCGTGTCACGGCATGGACGAGCGCCAGGTGCCGGGCCTCGCTGGTGAGCGCGTCGTGGACCTCGCGCTCCATGTACGCGCCGCGGCGCAGCGACACCCATTCCTTGCGACGCACCAGATCGTCGATGTCGGCCTCCGCATACCCTGCCTTCAGCGCCTGGGCACGCGTAACGACCCCGCCCTGCCCGGCCGCGATGGACCGTAGGTGAGTGTTCATGACCTTCAGCCTGGAGGGACGACGAGGGGTCGCGGGGCGGCGACGGCCAATCTGTGGACAACCATTCCCGCCGACGGCAGGGTGTGGACAGACTCCTCCCCGTCACGGTCGGCCGCCTGTCCGGAGCGGAGCGAGTGCCGGGCTGCCTGTCCGGAGCGGAGAGTGCTGGGTTGCCCGGTTGCCCGTCCGGAGCGGCTCGGAGGCAGGGCGGCCCACCAGGGTCCGCCACGCCGCACCAGGGCTGCAGACCTGGTGCGGTAGGGCTGCGCCTGCTGAACGTGATCGAACTACAGGATCTCGCGGCGCTGGAGTTGGGTCCAGAGGATCCAGCCGGGCAGGATCGGAAGCCAGAACGACACCAGCCGGAACAGCAGGACGGCGGGGACGGCGACCGCGGTGCTCACCCCGATCGTCGTGATGCCGGCTGTCAGCGCCGCCTCGACCGCGCCCAGGCCGCCCGGCGTGGGCACCGCCATCCCGACCGAGTTGCCGACCATCTGGACCACGGCGAGCGCCGCGAAGCTGGGGTCGCCGCCCAGGGCGCGCACGCAGGCGTAGAAGCACGTCACGAGGGACAGCGTCTGCAGCAGGATGCCGCCGATCGCCTCGGCGAGCTTGCGCGGCCGGCTGACGACGTCGAGCAGCCGCGGCAGGCCCCGCTGGGCGAAGTCCCGCCAGAGCGACAGCGCACGTCGCCGGATCGGCGGTGCGAGCACCACGAGCCCGCCCACCAGGACGATCAGCCCGATGATGATCAGCGCTGTGGCCGACGGCTGCAGCCCGGGGGCGACCCTGGAGCCGGACAGCAGACCCAGGCCGGCGATGAGCGGGAGGGTGACGGCCACCGCGCCGACCTGGTTGGCGGCGATGCTCGCGGCGGCCAGCGGCCCGCCGACGCCGGCCTTGGTGAGCAGCCGCGCGTTGATCGCGGTGATCCCCACCGTCGCCGGCGCGATCAGCCGGACGAAGCTCAGCGTCACCTGAGCGCCCAGCGCGTGGTCGAAGCGCACCCGTTCGGGGACGAAACCGAGCAGTGCGAAGGTCGCGCCCAAGTACTGCAGGGCCATCGCGATCACGGCCACGATCAGCCAGCGCCAGTCGGCCGTCGCCAGGATCCGGCCGATCTCCCCGACATCGGTGAGCTGCGTGCCGATCAGGTAGACGCCGACGGCCGCCCCGAGTCCGGTGAGGAGCGACAGCGGCCGGATCCGCGCCAGCCGGACCGTCTCCCCCGGCTCCCAGCCCACCTCGGATACGATCTTGTCGCGCAGTTGGCCGAGCAGGGCCCGCTTGCCCCGCAGCCGCCGGCGGGTGGTCCGGGCCAGGGCCAGCGGCTGCAGCAGGGGCACCGCTCCCGCCACGACGTCGGAGCCGAGCACCTTGATCGCGCTGTCGACCGCCCGCTGGGCGCCGGTCACCATCGCGACACTGACCAGGGCCTGCGCCAGGTCGGTGCGCAGTGCGAGGTCGGGCGCGGCCACCTCGCCGCCGGAGGGGCTGAGCAGCCAGACCCGGCTGTCGTCGCCGATCAGAATCGTCCGCACCGACAACCGGCGGTGGGCCACTTCGTTACGCCGCAACTGGTCGATCTGCTGCCACAGGTCATTGAGGATCTCGTCGGTCACCTCGTCGGCGGACAGCTTCGCCAGCGGTCGCCCAGGGACGTGGTCGTGCACCATCAGCGCGGCATCGGGTCCCAGCCGGATGACTTTGCGCAGCCGCGGCGTCCGCGCGCCCGCCCGGTTGACGGCCAGGGCGAGCAGCGTCGTCTGGTCGATCGCCTGGCGCATGGTGGCGGACTCCCGGGGCAGCACCTCCTCGCGCGTGCGTAGCCGGTCGACAAGGCGCACCAGCATGCCCGCGCCTTCCTTGTCCCGGTCCAGCACGAGGACCCCGAGCGACCCCTCGGTGGTCTGCACGATGTAGCGGCGGTGTTCCTCGAACGGGTCGGACCGGACGCCGAGGACGGTGTGACCGTGCTGCTCCAGGACCTCGGCGATCCGCCGTCCGCTCGGCGAGACCGACGGCAGCCCGCTGACCATCCGGACCGCCATCCCGACGATGCGGCCGATGGACAGCGCGACCACGGTGCCCGCGACCGTGCCCTCGCCGCGCAGCAGGTCGACCGCGAAGGCCCCGATGATCGCGAACAGCGCCACCTGGTTGATCCGCTTCATATCCAGCCGCGAGATCACCGTCACGACGGCGACCAGCAGTGCCGGGTACGGCGGGACCGGCGGGTTCCCGTCCGGCGAGATCGGCTCGAAGGCCTCCTGGACGCGCTCCGGCAGCTCCGGCAGCAGCCAGGCCCCGGCGAGCGCCGTCGTCCCGGCGGCGACCAGCCCGGCGACGAGCAGTTCGACGGTCGTGCGCACGCGCCCGCGCAGCATCAGGATGACGACCAGGACGGGCGGCAGGGCGATGCCGGCCACCTGGGCGGCGCCGTCGAGCAGCCCGATGAACGGGGTGGGAATCTGCTCGCCGAGGCCGTCCAGGTCGGTCGCCAGCCCCTGGAAGCTGCTCTCGGCGAGCACCGCGAGCGCGACCACCGCAGCGAGGACCACGGACCACACCAGCAGCCGGAGGCCGTCGATCGGCCGCCGGGTGCGACGCGGCAGCGGCGGCTCTTCGATCGGGATGTCGCCCGTCGAAGCGCTCTGGTCCACGGCCTCAGTGTCCGTCATCGGCTCGATCGTTCCATGCCGTCGCTGAGTACGTGCTGGCAACCGGGATGTTGCGTGCGGTGTCGCGTGCCCCGGCGGCAGGATGCACCCTGTGGATGACGAGTATGTCGAGGCCGTCCTGAGCCTCGTCGAGCGCATCCCTCCGGGGCGCGTGATGGCCTACGGCGCGATCGCCGAAGTGGTCGGTGCCACGCTTCGGCGCGGCGGGCCGCGGGTGGTGGGATCGGTGCTGTCGATGTACGGCGCGGCGGTCCCGTGGTGGCGGGTGGTGACCGCGGCCGGACGGCTGCCGCCGGGGCACGAGGTGGCCGCGCTTCGCGAGCTCGCCGCGGAGGGCTGCCCGCTGACGCCGGACG
>JBMCTR010000236.1:0-4045 GCA_048622955.1 Actinomycetota bacterium | reverse complement strand
GTCGCCGAACCGTGTGCCCGATCACAAACCGACCCGGGCCTTCTCGGCGACGAACAGCCCGTAGCCGAGCACGCCGTCACCTACTGCGGACCGCGCCGCGTCCAGCACGGGTGCCGCGCGGGCGGCGTCGAGTCCGAACTCGTCGAGCCGGGCACGTGCGGTCATCCGGAGCACGGTGAGCCGGGCTTCGATCTGGTCGATCATGCGTGTGACCGCGGCGTCGTGCCGCTCGGCGTGCGTCACCGACAGGCCCGTCCCGTCCAGGAGCGCTGCGTACCCTTCCGCGGGCAACGCGTCGGCGATGCAGGCGACGCGCGCCGACAAGGTGGTGAGCTCGGCGGGCAGCCGGGACGGATGGGCCACCACGTCGGTGAGGCCGAGCCTGCCCGCCGGGCGGAGGACTCTCGCGATCTCCGAGGCGGCGGCGTGCTTGTCCGGGAACGTGCACAGGGCGCACTCGATCACGACCGCGTCGAACGCCGCGTCCGGGCAGGGCAGCCGCTCGGCGTCGCCGACGGTGAACGTGACCCGGTCCTCCAGCCCTTCGGCGGCGGTCCGGCCCCGAGCGAGGGCCACGTTCGCCGCGGCCAGGTCCACGCCGGTGACCTGCAGCCCGAAGTCCCGCGCCAGCAGTGTCGCGGTCGTGCCCGGGCCGGAGGCGACATCGAGCACCCGGGAACCGGCGGGCAGCTCGAGATGCCGGGCCAGCCGGCGGGTCAGGGCCTGGCCGCCGGGGTGGTACGAGTCGCCGAGCAGCAGGGCGACCAGGTCGGACCCGTAGGCCGCGGCGCAGCAGGCCTTGACGTCGGCTGCCGGTGGTTCGGTCATCGCACCGGCCTCCCCATGTTGGTCTGGTCGGCCCCGGTGTGGCCGTTGCCGCCGCGCGCGACCTTCGACCCGTACGGCGAGTCGGCGAGGACCGGTTGCAGCGGCTGCGCGTTGGGGACGACGTCCGCGACGGGAACGCCGGACTGCTGCTCCCGTACCTGCTCCCGGTAGCCGACCGAGTTGTAGGCGCAGAACGGGATCAGCCGGCCGTCCGGAGTGACCTCCTCGACGCAGCACTTCATCAGTTGCTTGACGTTGAGCGTGTAGGGGTCCTGGAAGTCCTGGACGACGATCATGAATGCCCGGTCGGTCAGGTTCGCGAGCGCATCGGGTAGGTTGACGCCGCACGCGTCGGCGCAGGCCAGCGCCTCCGTCGCCGCACCCAGCGGCCCGGTTGCCTCACCCAGCCGGCTGGTGGTCGTGTCGGTGCCCATGAAAGCCGAGGCGCTCCACAGCTTCTCCAGCGCCTCGCGGATCGCGAAGTCGGGCACCACCCGGTTCGACACGTAGTCGAGGTAGTCCTCCACGTCCAGCAGCCGCGGGACGGGGACCACGCCGAAGTCCGGCTCGCCCGGCACGCCGTCGGTCAGCAGGTACGTGACCGAACGGCAGGTGGGGAAGCAGCACGGCACGGGGAAGAAGTCCGCGGCCTGGAACCAGCCCGGCCGCTGGTCGGCGAGTAGGCGGATGACGTCGGGGTTGGTGAGCCGCGTGAGCGGGTCGAACTCGACGTGCCGGCCGGAGTGGGTCACCGGCTGGAAGGCCACGCCGCGCACCGCCGGGTGGGCCAGGCCGTACTCGACGACGTCGCCCACCTCGTGCTCGTTCAGCCCTCGTTCGACCGCGGCCACCAGGGTCACCGTCAACCCGGCGGCGGCACAGTTGTCCAGCGCCCGCTGCTTGATCTCGCGGAGGTCGCGGCCGCGCAGCGCCAGGTGGGTCTCCTCGTCCAGGCCGTCGAACTGCAGGTAGATGCTCACCGTCCGCCCGGGCCGGTTGCGGCGCCCGAGCTCCTCCACGAAGCGGCGGTCGGATGCCAGCCGGATGCCGTTGGTGTTCACGGTGACCGACCGGATCGGCCGCTCCTGGGCGAGGTCGACGAAGTCGAGCATGTTCTTGTGGATCGTGGGCTCGCCCCCGGAGAGCATCACCACCTCGGCCTCGCCCTCGCTCGCGACGAAGGTGTCCAGCATCCGCGCGCACTGCTCGACGGTGATCGAGTACCCGTCGGGCTGGTGCCCGGAGTCGGCGAAGCAGACCGGGCAGTCCAGGTTGCAGCCGGTGTTGACCTCGATGATGCCCAGGCAGGCGTGCTGCTTGTGCTCCGGGCACAGCCCGCAGTCCGAGGGGCACCCGTCCCGCACCTCGGTCTGGAACTCCAGCGGGATGGTCCCGGGCTTGTTGAACCGTGCGCTTTCCAGGTACATCCCGGCGTCGCCGTACACCAGCGCCTCGAACCAGCCGTGCTCACGGCAGCGCTTGCGCAGGTAGACCTTCTCGTCGCGGATGTTGACCTGCGCGTCCACGATTGCCTTGCACAGTGGGCAGATCGACTTCGTGTACTCCACGAAGACCTCGTCGCGGTCACGCTTCACCGTCGAAAGGGGACCGGTTCCCTTCCCTCGACTCATCGCTCGCCTCCCGTAACCACCGGGTACACACCCAGAGTCGCAGGCTGCGCGGCCGTGCGTCCGTGAGCAGGCTCACCGATCGCCGCACCGGCAGTACGAACGGGACGCCGACGGCAGAAGTTGGCACGACGGGCTGTTGATGGATCTGCTCGCGGCCGAGCTGTCGTGATCAGTCGTCCCCGGCCGCGGCGCTGATCTCGTCGAGGTGGAGGATGGTGATCCGGCCGCGGCCGAGCTTGATGAGACCACGTTCCGCGAAATCCCCCAGGACCTTGGTAGCGGTCTCCCGGGAGGTGCCGGCCAGCGCCGCGAGCTGCTCGTGGGTGATCGACACGACCGGCCCTCGTGCGGTGAGGGAAGGGCGACGGTGCTGCGCGGTAAGGGTCACCAGGGTGCTGGCCACCCGCTGGGGGACGCTTTTGAGGAAGCTGTCGGACAGCCGGCGCTCCATCTCCGCCAGCCGCTGCCCCAGGATCTCCGCGATCCGCGTGGCGATCCGCGCATCCGAGAGCAGGAAGCGATGCACGTCGGCCCGGCTCATCACGCACACGACCGTCTCCTCCAGCGCCTCGGCGAAGTTGTCGTACATGTGCTGGCCGAGGAGCACCATCTCTCCGAAGATCGTGCCGGGTGTGATGATCGCCGTGGTGGCGGCCTTGCCGTCGGGTGAGACCCGGAACACGCGGACGCGGCCGCGCTTGAGGATGAACAACGCCTCGACCGGGTTGTGCGGCGTGTAGAGCAGTTCTCCCGCGGAGTACGTCTTCCGTGGCGCAGCCTCGTCGATGGCGTCCATCTCGGCCTGAGTGAGGTCGCGGAAGATATCGACCTGGCTCAGGCACCAGGCCCTGACCTCCAGCGTCCCGACGCGTTCCACGTCCACCACCTCTTCTCGACGACTCGGCGCCCATGGCGGTTGACCGCCACCGCCCGTCCGGTCGAGGGCATCGAGGCCCTCGACCAGACAGTACCTCTCCTTCGCCTCGTCCATCGGCCGTGAACCTAGGGGCGCAGCGCAGGCCCGTTCGGTGAGCGCCGACACACTTCGAGCGTTCCGTCCCCGCCTACCGCCGCGCGCGCCGCTCCGCCTCGGTCCGCACCGTGTCCAGGGACGCGGCCACCGTCTGCTCCCATGTCCGCGCGACGACGTCACCCCACTTCGCGCCCAGTGCCCACAGGTCCGTGCCGAGTTCGCCGCTGTAGTCGAGGCGGGTCCCGCCGTCGTCCTCGGCCAGGTCGAACCGCTCCACCACGTGCGGGACGGGGCCGCGGACCAGCCGGAAGTCCACCTGCTCCGGCCGACTGAACCGCACCGTCTCCACCGTCGTCGCCACGACCCGGCCGCCGTGTACGGGCGTGCGGTGGGCAGCCAGCACCATGTCGGACCCGCGTTCCAGAACGCGGATCTTGTCAGCGACGGCCCGGGGCTGCCGCTCCAGGTACGGCGCTGCGATCACGTCGAAGACGCGTTCCCGGGGAGCGGCGATGTGCGACGTCAACGGGCCGAGCGGTCGTACCCGCCGCCCGACGTCCAGGTCGACCGGCACCGCCCCGGTCACCAGGCCGAGATAGCCACCGGCGAGAGC
>JBMCTR010000235.1:0-4072 GCA_048622955.1 Actinomycetota bacterium | reverse complement strand
GTGACCCCGTACACCTTGCCGATCTCGTCCAGCGTCTTGGGCTGGCCGTCGGTGAGGCCGAACCGCATCGACACCACGCCGGCCTCGCGCTCGGACAGCGTGTCCAGCACGGCGTGCAGTTGCTCCTGCAGCAACGTGAACGACACCGCGTCGGACGGGACGATCGCCTCCGAGTCCTCGATGAGGTCGCCGAACTCGGAGTCGCCGTCCTCCCCCAGCGGAGTGTGCAGCGAGATCGGCTCCCGGCCGTACTTCTGGACCTCGACGACCTTCTCCGGGCTCATGTCCAGCTCGTGGGCCAGCTCTTCAGGGGTCGGCTCGCGGCCGAGGTCCTGCAGCATCTGCCGCTGCACCCGGGCGAGCTTGTTGATGACCTCCACCATGTGCACCGGGATCCGGATCGTGCGGGCCTGATCGGCCATCGCCCTGGTGATCGCCTGCCGGATCCACCACGTGGCGTACGTCGAGAACTTGTACCCCTTGGTGTAGTCGAACTTCTCGACGGCCCGGATCAACCCGAGGTTGCCCTCCTGGATCAGGTCCAGGAACAGCATCCCGCGCCCCGTGTAGCGCTTCGCGAGCGAGACGACCAGCCGCAGGTTGGCCTCGAGGAGGTGGTTCTTGGCGCGCCGGCCGTCCTCGGCGATCCACTCCAACTCGCCGCACAGCCTCGAGTTCAGCGTGTCGCGCTCCCGGGCGAGCTTCTCCTCGGCGAACAGCCCCGCCTCGATCCGCTTGGCGAGCTCCACCTCCTGCTCGGCGTTCAGCAGCGGGACCTTGCCGATCTGCTTGAGGTAGTCCTTGACGGGGTCCGCGGTCGCCCCGGCGACGACGACCTGCTGCTCCGGCTCGTCGCTGTCGTCGTCCTCGGAGTAGACGAAGCCCTCGGTCGCCTCGGTGGCGGCGAGTTCCTCCGGCGTCGGCTCGGTGGTGTCCGCCATCGGGTCGATCGGCGCCACCGGAACGACCTCGACGATGTGCTCCGCGTCCAGCGCCATCTCGGTCGGGGGAAGCGCCGGGTCGTCGTCCAGCCCGACCGCCGCGTCGTCCTCCGCAGCTACGTCCGGCGGGGCCGCCGGGCCGTCGAGCCCACCCTCGCCGGCCGCTGCGCTCTTCTTCTTCGACTTGGCCGAGGAGCTCTTGGCCTTTTTCTGGGACTTGCTGGAGCGGCCGCTGTCGTCGGCGGCCGAGTCGACCGCCTCGACCTGGACCGTCGTCGTCCCGGACCGTCGCGAGGTCGCGGCGACCGCGCGACGGCGCGATGTCGTGGGCTCGTCGTCGCCCGTATCAGCGGCGACACCGACCTCGTTCCGGTGCTCGACGACCACCTTGCTCTCCTTCATCGGCACTGTCCGGGCAGGTTGGGTGCGGCGGGACGACACGAAGGACCTCTCGACGTCACGGGCATCGGGCGACTGCAGGCAACATCACACAGGCAGCTCAACATTCTACGGCTACTGTCGGTTCCCATGCGCGAAGCCACGTCGCGCACGAGACCCACCGTAGCGCGGGACGCGCCGAATCGCCGCGCGACGTGTCCGCTCCCCGACGTCCAAGCTGTCTGCGAGCCCAACTCGATGTGCTAGCCCTTCCCCGCCTTGGCGGCCGCTTTGGCCTGCTTCTTGTACTCCCGCACCTTCAGCAGGCTGACGTCATCGGTGATGTCGGCCACCGACCGGAAGACGTCGTCGTCCGCGTAGGCGCCCGCGGCCGCACGCCAACCCTCCGGGCGGACGCCGAGTTGCTTGCCGAGCAGCGCCGTGAAGATCTGCGCCTTCTGCGGGCCGAAACCCGGCAGCCCGCGCAGGCGGGCGACCAGGTCTGCGCCGTCCCGCGCCCCCGTCCAGACCGCCGCCGCGTCCCCGCCGTACTCGTCTGCCAGGTAGCGGCACAGCCGCTGGGTGCGCGCGGCCATGGACCCGGGAAAGCGGTGCAGCGCGGTCGGGTTCGCGAACAGGTCGGCGAGCGCCTCGGGGTCATGATCCGCGATCGCCGCGGCATCCAGCCGGTCGACGCCGAGACGCTGCGCCAGCAGATACGGCGCTGCGAACGCCCGTTCCATCGGAACCTGCTGGTCGAGCAGCATGCCGATCAGCAGCGCGAGCGGGTCGGTGGCGAGCAGTGCATCCGCGCGCTCCTCGGTGGCGAGGTACAGCTTGGGCATGGAACCCACCTTCCCGGCGTGCTAGTCGGCCTTCACCGACAGTACCGGGCAGGGCGCGTCGAGCAGGATCTGCTGCGCGTTGCTTCCCAGGATCAACTTGCCGACGGGACTGCGCCGCCGCAGCCCGATCACGATGAAGTCGGCCGAGGTCTCCTCGGCCACGGAGATCAGGTCGTCCGCGACCTCCTGCCCCCGCACGAGTTGCCGCACCTCGGCCTCCACTCCGGCCTCGGTGAGCTGTTCGCGGACCTTGGCGAGCTCCGCCTCGGACTCCACAGCGTCCTCGGCGTCGAAATCGCGGCCGCCGCGCGCCGAGTTGATCACGACGAGCCTGGCCCCGCGCAGCCGCGCCTCCTCAGCGGCCCGGCGCAGTGCCGCGTGCCCTTCCGGCTTCGGGACGTATCCGACGACGATCGTGGTCATCGCAGCTCCTTTGCAACGTCTTCGCAACGCGGATCCCGCCGCACGGTACTGCACCTGGCGGTGCGAGACCATGTTCGCTGTGGCTCCCGTCCCCGCGCGCGCCGAGCCCAGCGTGCTCCACGTCGACCTCGACGCGTTCTTCGCGGCCGTCGAGCAGCGCGACAAGCCGTCGCTGCGCGGCCGGCCCGTCATCGTGGGCGGGCTGGGCCCGCGCGGGGTGGTCTCGACCGCGTCCTACGAGGCTCGCACGTACGGCGTACGGTCGGCGATGTCGATGGCAGAAGCCCGGGCACGGTGCCCGAACGCCGCCTTCCTCGCAGGCCGGTTCGGTGCCTACCGGCAGGCCGGCGAGGCCGTGCTCGCCGTGCTCGGCGAGCTGTCCCCGGTGGTCGAGCCGCTGTCGCTCGACGAAGCGTTCGTGGACCTGGCGCCCGGGCGGACAGCACGCGAGCTCTCGCCCGCGGCCGTGCGGCAGCTCGGCGAGCGACTGCGCCGCACGATCGCCGGGCGAACCGCGCTGACGGCGAGCGTCGGCGCGTCGACCTCGAAGCTTATGGCCAAGATCGCATCGGAGCGGGCCAAGCCGGACGGCCTCGTCGTGATCGAGCCCGGCGCCGAGCTCGAGGTGCTGCACCCGCTGCCGGTGCGCGCCCTTCCCGGCATCGGACCGGCGACCGCCGAGCGGCTGACCCGGCTCGGCGCACGCACCGTCGGGGAGCTGGCCAGCCTCACGCTGGGCGAGCTCGTCGACACGCTCGGCGAGGCCCACGGCCGCTCGTTGCACCGCCTCGCGAGGGCGCAGGACGACCGTCCGGTCACAGCGGAGCGCGAATCCAAGTCGGTGAGCGTCGAGGACACGTTCGACCGCGACGTCACAGACCGCACCCTGCTCGCCGCGCTCGTCTCCCGGATGGCCGTCCGGGTGTGCGAGCGGCTGGCCGGTGCCGGGCTGTCCGGGCGGACCGTGACGCTCAAGGCCCGGCTGCACGACTTCACCACCCTGTCGCGCTCCACGACCCTCCCGGGCCCCACCGACGACGCCCGGACGGTCGGCCGGGTCGCGACGCGCCTGCTCGACGAGATCGACACCACCGGCGGCGTACGGCTGGTCGGCGTCGGTGTCTCCGGGCTCGCGGACTGGGTGCAGCAGGACCTGTTCGGCGGCCGGGAAGCCGGCACCGGCGGCGACCCGAGCGCCGGCACCGCCGCCTCCGTCGGGCAGGCGAGCGGCCCGTCCGACCCGGCCGGACCGTCCGACCCGGCCGAGCTGGTCCATTCGGCGCGCCGCTGGACGCCGGGCATGGACGTGCACCACCGCGAGCACGGGGCGGGCTGGGTCTGGGGCGCCGGGCTCGGCCGGGTCACCGTCCGCTTCGAGACCGCGCAGACCGGCCCCGGCCCCGTCCGGACGTTCCGCGACGACGACCCCGCCCTGTTCCCCTCCGCGCCGATCATGCAATCGCCGTTCGACACGCCGGGTTGACC
>JBMCTR010000234.1:0-4082 GCA_048622955.1 Actinomycetota bacterium | reverse complement strand
GGTGCGGGGTGCGGGACGCCGGAGTCGATGCAGCGAGCACCGTCTCGGCCGCCGTCTCCGGCGTGGTGCGCCAGGCCGCGTGCGCGACGACGGGGCGCGCTCCGGATCGGGTGCATATCCAGTACGCGACCAGCCGGTCGTCGGCCCCGTCGAGAACCAGCGGCGAGCGGGCACCCCGCCGGAACGCTGCCGGCAGCGGGCCGGACGCCCGCAGTGGGCGGTGGGTGACCCCTACGGTCGGGATGCCGAGGGCAGCCCCGAGGTGGAGCGCGAGCCCGGCGTGCCGGGGGTGGTCAAGACCGGTCGCATCCACGAGCAGCACGTCCGGCCGCACGTCCAGGTGTGCGACGGCGGCGGCGAGGATCGGCCCTTCCCGCAGTGCGAGCAGGCCCGGCTCGTACGGCGCCGGCACCCGCTGACGGACGACGGCGCTCGCCACCACGGTGCCTCGGTTCCACGAGACTGCCCCCGCCCAGGCCCGGTCGCCGGCACTGCCGGGACCCGCTTCACCGCGCGCGAAGGCGACGAAGCACCCGCCCACCAGCGGCGCCTCGTGCGGCGTCCACGGGTCGGCGGCCAGGGCCGATTCCGCCTCGACGGCCAACTGGTGCTGGCGCGCCACGAGTTCGGCGGCCGTCATCGGCCAGAGCCCGGTTCGCTCGCCCATATCCCCGCATGATGCCCGCACCAGCCGTTGCACGGGGCCGTGAAAAGATGCCAGCACGCAGATCATCGTCTCGCTGATGGGTGCACCGTGTCCGACGTCTACACCACCGCCCGTGAGCTCGAGGTGGGCGACGTCACGATCGTCGTCACCGACCACGGTCCGGTTTCCGGCACTCCGGTGCTGCTGCTCCACGGGTTCCCGGACTCGGCCCGGTTGTGGCGCCACCAGATCCCGGCGCTCACGGATGCGGGCTACCGGGTCCTCGCCCCGGACCTGCGCGGCTTCGGGCGTTCGGACAAGCCCGACGACGTCCGGGCATACACGATGTCGACCATGGCCAGGGACGCGCTCGCCGTGCTCAACGACGCGGGCGGCCGCCCTGCCCACGTGGTCGGGCACGACTGGGGCGCGTCGCTCGGCTGGTATCTGACGGCCGTGCACCCGTCCCGGGTCCGGACGCTCACCGTCCTGTCGGTCGGCCACCCGGCGGCCTTTCAAGCCGCAGGCCTGCGTCAGCGTGAGAAGACCTGGTACATGCTGCTGTTCCAGTTCGAAGGCGTGGCCGAGCAGTGGTTGTCGGCCGACAACTGGTATTGGCTGCGGACCTGGACGGGCAATCCCCCGGAGTTGGATCACTGGATCGCCGACCTGTCCCGCCCGGGCGCGCTGTCGGCCGCGCTCAACGTTTACCGCGCCAACATGGCGCCGAAGCGGCTGGTGGAGCCAGGCAGGCAGCTACCGCCGGCCGACCGCCCGGTGATGGGTGTGTGGTCGAGCGGCGACGTCGCACTGCTCGAGGAGCAGATGACGGGTTCCAAGCGCTACGTGACGGGTGAGTGGCGCTACGAGCGGATCGAGGACGCCTCGCACTGGATCCCTCTCGACGCGGCAGACGACCTCAACCACCTGCTGCTGGACTGGCTGGGCACCCACTAGCCGCCGGCGACGACCGCGGCATGTGAGGGCCGCCGCGGAATGCCATGACCTGCGGGGGCGTTGGGCATCGTGTCAAGCGGCAACGTACTGAAAGGCGTCTCGGGTTGCAGTTCGGAATCTTCTCGGTAGGCGATGTCACCCCCGACCCCACCACGGGTCGTACGCCCACCGAGGCGGATCGCATCAAGGCGATGCTCGCGATCGCCCTGAAGGCCGAGGAGGTCGGGCTCGACGTCTTCGCCACCGGCGAGCACCACAACCCGCCGTTCGTGCCGTCCTCCCCGACGACCATGCTCGGCTGGATCGCGGCTCGGACCGAGCGGCTGGTCCTGTCCACGGCCACCACGCTGATCACGACGAACGACCCGGTGAAGATCGCCGAGGACTTCGCGATGCTGCAGCACATCGCTGACGGCCGCGTGGACCTGATGATGGGCCGCGGCAACATGGGCCCGGTGTACCCGTGGTTCGGGCAGGACATCCGGCAGGGCATCCCGCTGGCGATCGAGAACTACGCGCTGCTGCACCGGTTGTGGCGCGAGGACGTCGTGAACTGGGAGGGCCGGTTCCGCACTCCGCTGCAGGGGTTCACCGCCACGCCGCGCCCGCTCGACGGGGTGCCGCCGTTCGTGTGGCACGGGTCGATCCGCAGCCCGGAGATCGCCGAGCAGGCCGCGTACTACGGCGACGGGTTCTTCCACAACAACATCTTCTGGCCGATCGAGCACGTCAAGCGGATGGTAGGGCTGTACCGGCGGCGGTTCGAGCACTACGGCCACGGCAGCGCCGACCAGGCGATCGTCGGTCTCGGCGGCCAGGCGTTCATGCGCCCCAACAGCCAGGACGCCGTACGGGAGTTCCGGCCGTACTTCGACGTCGCCCCGGTGTACGGGCACGGCCCGTCGCTCGAGGAGTACATGGCCATGACGCCGCTGACGGTCGGCAGCCCGCAGCAGGTGATCGACCGCTACGCGGCCATGCGCGACCACGTCGGCGACTACCAGCGCCAGTTGTTCCTCGTGGACCACGCCGGCCTGCCGCTGCCCACCGTGCTCGAGCAGATCGAGATCCTCGGCAGCGAGGTCGTGCCGGTGCTGCGCAAGGAGATGGCGAACGGGCGCCCGGCGCACGTGCCGGACGCGCCGACGCACGAGAGCCTCAAGCGGGCCGCCGCCAGTGACACGGCACAGCCGGTTGCCGCCAAGGCAGGCGGTCCGCAATGACGACGCGGACGATCGCCGTCGTCTCCGCCGGCCTCAGCACACCGTCGGCCACCAGGCTGCTCGCCGACCGGCTGGCCGACGCGACGTCCGCGGCGCTGCGCGAGCGTGGCGACGACGCGGTCGTGGAGGTCATCGAGTTGCGCGAGCACGCGCACGACCTCACGAACAACCTGCTCACCTCGTTCGCCAGCGAACCGCTGCAGGCTGCGAAGGACACCGTCGCCGGCGCGGACGCGCTGATCGCCGTCAGCCCGATCTTCAGCACGTCCTACACCGGCCTGTTCAAGATGTTCTTCGACCTGCTGGACGAGGACGCGCTGGCCGACACCCCCGTCCTGATCGGCGCCACGGCCGGCACCGCACGCCACTCGCTGGCGCTGGACTATGCGCTGCGGCCGCTGTTCACCTACCTGAGGGCAGTGGTCGTCCCTACCGGGGTCTTCGCCGCGTCGGACGACTGGGGCTCCGGAGGCGACGCCGACGGCGGGCTCACCGGCAGGATCGAACGCGCCGCCGCGCAACTCGCGGACCTCGCCCGGGCTCGGCCCGAGCAGGCGGCCACCGATCCGTTCGAGGATCCCGTGCCTTTCGAGCAGTTGCTTCGCGACAGCACCGGCTGACCGGCGTCCGCGAACTGGCGCCACTTGGCTCTGCTCACACCCGCGGGGAGCGGTCGGACTCCGGCCAGACGTACGGGAGATCGGCCGCGACGTCGGGGAACCACCGGCGGTAGTGCTCCGGGTTTTTGCGCAGCAGCGCCGACTGATGGCTGCGGTGGAACGCCTCGGACCCGAGCCACGGGGGCAACTCGCCTACCGCGGCCAGCGCCTCCTGGGTCCGCACGGTGGCTACGCCCGTGGCGGCTTCCAGATCCGCCCTGATCTTCTCCTCGACGGTGTCGGCGTAGCCCGCCTCGCGCCACACGGCGCAGATCTCCAGGGCGTAGCGGACCAGCGCCTCCTCGTAGCCGGCCCACATCTTGACGGCCGGGTGGTGCCGCCATCCGTGACCGGGCACGGTGAGCCCGCGCAGCACCTGGAAAGCCTCGACCCGCTGCCGGCCCAGCCTCCGTGTGTCGAGGACGCGGGCCGTGGCGGCGAAGTCGGGGTACGGGAGGAACGTCTGCACGTTCGACACCTCCCCGTGCACCCGTGTTGCCAATCCACAACGTCGGACGTTGTGGATTGGCACACCCGGCCAGTGGCGCTCCGACGTTGGTCCCCAACCGGCCGGACCGTTGTCCCTTGCCGAAGACG
>JBMCTR010000233.1:0-4085 GCA_048622955.1 Actinomycetota bacterium | reverse complement strand
TGGGCGATCTACATCGTCGTCGGGTTGGCGCTGTGCTACTTCGCCTACCGCCGTGGGTTTCCCCTCGCCCTGCGTTCGGCGTTCTACCCGTTGCTCGGCGAGCGCATCTATCGCTGGCCCGGCGATGTCATCGACACGCTGGCGATCGTCGGGACGCTGTTCGGCGTTGCAACCTCCCTGGGCATCGGGGCCATCCAGATCAGCGGCGGGGTGGGCTACCTGACCGGCGACACGTGGTCCCTGACCGGGCGGATCCTGTTGATCGCCGGCATCACGGCGGTGGCCACGATCTCAGTAATTCTGGGCATCCAACGGGGCATCCGCCGGCTCAGCCTGATCAACATCAGCCTTGCCGGAGTGTTGCTCGGGTTCGTGTTCGTCGTGGGGCCGACGGTGTTCATTCTCAACGGACTCGCCCAGAACATCGGTTACTACCTCCAGTCGCTCCCGCAGATGTCGCTGCGCACAGACCTGTTCGCCGGCGACCAGTGGCAGGCGACGTGGACCCTGTTCTACTGGGGGTGGTGGATCTCGTGGTCCCCGTTCGTGGGCATGTTCATCGCCCGCATCTCCCGGGGACGCACCGTCCGGGAGTTCGTCGCGGGTGTCCTTCTCGTGCCGACGCTGGTGACGTTCGTCTTCCTCACGGTGCTCGGGCAAGCCGCCTTCGACTCCGAGCTCCGGGGGCCCGGCGGCATCGTCGCCGCGACCGAAGAGCGCGCCGAGAACGCGCTGTTCGCGCTGCTCGACCAGTACCCGTTGGCGCTGGTCACCTCGGTGATAGCCGTCGTGGTGATCGCGACGTTCTTCGTCACGTCGTCGGACTCCGGGTCACTGGTCGACGACATCCACGCGTCCGGCGGCAGCCTGCGGCCGAACCGCGTCACCCGGGTCTTCTGGGCGCTCGTCGAAGGCGCGGTGGCCGCGACGCTGCTCGCCATCGGCGGCCAGAGCGGCCTGGACGCTCTGCAGCAGGCCTCCATCGCCTCCGGCGTCCCTCTCGCCATCCTGCTGCTCGGGGCATGCTGGGCCCTGGTTTCCGCGTTCCGCCGCGAGGAGCGCGAGGGCGGCATACCGGTGGACACCTCCGTACCGCGGCAGCGCGGCGAGCAGGAGCCGAGCGGCGACCGCACGCCCGGGTAGGTCAGGCGGCCACCTGGAAGCTCAGCCGCCCGTCCTCGCGGTCCACCGTGACCTTGGCGCCGCTGCCGAGCTCGCCGTCGAGCATCAGCCGGGAAAGCTCGTTGTCGACCTCCCGCTGGATCGTCCGGCGCATCGGCCGGGCGCCGAACTCCGGCTCGTAGCCCTGCTCGGTGATCCAGTCCATGGCCCGGTCGGTGACCTCGAGTGCGATGCCCTGGGCGTGGGCCCGCCGCCGGGTCTCCTCGAGCAGCAGGTCGGTGATGCGGCGCAACTCGTCCGGGCTGAGCTGCCGGAACACGACGATCTCGTCGATCCGGTTCAGGAACTCCGGCCGGAACGCGTCGCGCAGGCGGCGCATGACCCGGTCCTGCCTGCCCTGCTCCTCCTCGTCCGTCGAGGTCGCGAAGCCCAGCGGGCCCGCGCTGCTGACCAGTTCCGACCCGAGGTTGCTGGTCATGATCAGGACCGTGTTCTTGAAGTCCACCGTGCGCCCCTGCGAGTCGGTGAGCCGCCCGTCCTCCAGCACCTGGAGAAGGATGTTGAACACGTCCTGGTGCGCCTTCTCCATCTCGTCCAGCAGCACCACCGAGTACGGGCGGCGACGGACGTTCTCGGTGAGCTGGCCGGCCTCCTCGTAGCCCACGTACCCCGGTGGGGCGCCGACCAGCCGGCTCACCGTGTGCCGCTCCTGGAACTCGCTCATGTCCAGCCGCACCATCCGGTTCTCGTCGCCGAACATGGCCTCGGCGAGCGCACGGGCCAGTTCCGTCTTGCCCACCCCGGTCGGTCCGAGGAACAGGAAGCTGCCGATCGGCCGGGCGGGGTCGGCCAGCCCGGCGCGGGACCGCCGCACCGCCTCCGCCACCGCGTGCACGGCCTCGTCCTGGCCGATCACACGCCGCCGAAGCTGGTCTTCGAGGTTGATCAGCCGGGTCCGCTCCTCCTCGGTGAGCTGGCTCACCGGGATGCCCGTCGACCGGGCGACGACCTCGGCCACGTCCTCGGGCGCGACCTCGGGGGCCGCCGGCGCCCGCTCGCCCTTCTGCTCCTCGATGCGCTCCCGCAGGGCGCTGATCCGGTCGCGAAGCTCGGACGCCTGCTCGTACTGCTCCTCGGAGACCGCCTGGTCCTTGTCCCGGATCAGCTGCTCCACCTGCTGCTCCAGCTCGCGGACGTCGGTCCTGGGCGCACCGGCGCGCAGCCGCACCCGGGCACCGGTCTGGTCCATCAGGTCGATCGCCTTGTCCGGGAGGTAGCGGTCGGTCAGATACCGGTCCGACAGCTCCGCGGCGGCGGACAGCGCCGCATCGGTGAAGCGCACCTGGTGATGGGCCTCGTAGCGGTCGCGCAAGCCGTGCAGGATGGCGACGGTCTCCTCGACGGTCGGCTCCGGCACCAGGATGGGCTGGAGCCGGCGCTCGAAGGCCGGATCCTGCTCGATGTGCTTGCGGTACTCGTCGAGGGTGGTGGCGCCCACGATGTGCAACTCCCCGCGGGCGAGAGGCGGTTTGAGGATGTTCCCGGCCCCCGTCGCCCCTTCGGCCGCTCCCGCGGTCACCACGGTGTGCAACTCGTCAATGAAGACGATCAGCTCCTCCGCATGCGCGCGGATCTCGTCCACGACCTTCTGCATCCGCTCCTCGAAGTCCCCGCGGTAGCGCGTACCCGCCACCACCCCGGTGAGGTCGAGTTGGACGAGCCGCCGGCTCGTGAGGGAGGTGGGCACGTCTCCGGCCGAGATCCGTTGCGCGATGCCCTCGGCGATCGCGGTCTTGCCCACGCCGGCCTCGCCGATCAGCACCGGGTTGTTCTTCGTCCGGCGGGACAGCACCTCGATGGTCTGCTCGATCTCCTCGTCCCGGCCGACGACGGGATCGAGCTGTCCGCGCCGTGCCAGGTCGGTGAGATCCCGGCTGAACTGGTCGAGCGTCGGGGTCTCGGTCTGCTTGGGCGCCTCTGTGGGCTGTGCGCGTCCGCTGAGGGCCCCTTGCAGCGCATCCGGGCTTATGCGGGACTCGGACAGGAAGCGGCCCGCAGCAGACTCCGGACGAGCCGCCAGCGCCAGCAGCAGATGCTCCGGACCAATGTACGAGGATCCGAGGGCCGAGGAGATCTGGTGCGCGTCCAGCAGGGTCCGCTTGGCGGCCGGTGTCAGGCTCGGAGGCGCCTCGTGCTGGTGCCCGGGCTGGACGGCCTGCTCGATCGTCGACGCCAGCTGGTCCGGGTCGGCGCCCGCACGGCGCAGCAGGTCGCGGGTCGGCTCCGTCTGAGTCGCCGCCCACAGCAGATGATCGGAGTCGACGTCGGTCCGACCCCATTCCGCGAGCTTGCGCAACGCCGTTGCCATCAACTCGCGAGCCTGGTCGCTGAGCAGCCTGGTGATGTCGACCCGGTAGAACGAACGCCTAGGGACGCCGCCGCCGAAGAATCGGGCGAGGAAGTCGTCGAAGGGGCTGCCGAATCCCCCCGGTCCGCTGATGTCGCTCATGTCGTGAGGCCCTGCACTGCTGGCATGGATCGGGAACTTGCCATGGACGGAGATTGCATCTGCGTGTCCTCTGTGTCGCGTACCGTCGCGTTGTACCCGCGGGTGCCGGTGCTAAGCCTCGCCCGGCGGATGCGGCGGCGCCGGATCTCCGCGGCGCCGCACGTCAGCGCGGTTGGCACCGCGGGCACCACACCGTGTGGCGCCCCGCGACCCGGGAATGGCTCAACCGTTCCCCGCATCGCGGACAGCGCGCATCCTCGTCCTGCCGGCGCCCGGTGAGCCAGTTGGCCCGGTCCGGTATCCGGCCCTCGGCCACGGAGTGGCGCAGCACGGTCTGCATCCGGCGATGGATGCGGCGGACGTCCGAGTCGGAAAGTTCGGAGGTGGGACGCTTGGGGTGCATCCGGGCACGCCACAGGATCTCGTCGGACAGCAGGTTGCCCAGGCCGGCGAG
>JBMCTR010000232.1:0-4087 GCA_048622955.1 Actinomycetota bacterium | reverse complement strand
CACCGAGGTGTGCCGGAACTGCTCGCGTGCCGCGGGATTGCTGATGTGGACCTCGATCAGCGGCGCGCGCAGCTGGGCGCAGGCGTCGCGCACCGCGTAGGAGTAGTGGGTGAACGCCGCGGGGTTCAGCACAACCGGGATCGCGGCGTCGGCGGCCTCGTGCAGCCACCGCACCAGTTCCGCCTCGTCGTCGGTCTGCCGGACCTCGACGTCGAGGCCGAGCTCCGCACCGGTGGCCGCGCAGATCTTGGCGAGCTCGTCGTGGGTCACGGCGCCGTAGACGTCGGGCTCGCGGGACCCCAGCCGGCCCAGGTTCGGCCCGTTCAGCACCAGGACACGGGTCATGTCACGGCCTCCTCGTGGCCTGGTACGCGGTCGCCAGCAGGTCGGGGCCCGGCGCCTCCAGGATCTCCGGCTTGGCGAGCCCGGTGAGCACCACGAACCGCAGCCGGTCGCCGCGCGCCTTCTTGTCCACCCGCATGGCCTCGAGCAGGGCCGGCCAGGCGTCGGCATCGTACGTCGTGGGCAGGCCGAGTGACTCCAGCAGCGTGCGGTGCCGGTCGGCGGTGTGGTCGTCCAGCCGGCCCGCGGCGCGGCCGAGCTCCGCGGCGAACACCATGCCGACCGCGACGGCCGCGCCGTGCCGCCACCGGTAGCCCTCGACGCGCTCGATGGCGTGGCCGAGCGTGTGGCCGTAGTTCAGGATCTCGCGGCCCCCGGCTTCCCGCAGGTCGGCGGCGACGACCCGGGCCTTCATCCGCACCGCGCGCTCGACGAGCTCGCGCACCCGGGGGCCGTCGCGCCGGGCGGCGGCCGCCGGGTCGGCCTCGATCGCGTCCAGGATCACCGGGTCGGCGATGAACCCGGCCTTGACGACCTCCGCCAGCCCGGCGACGAAATCGGCCTGCGGCAACGTCGCGAGCATGCTCAGGTCGCACAGCACGCCGACGGGCGGGTGGAACACCCCGACCAGGTTCTTGCCCTCGGCGGTGTTGATGCCGGTCTTGCCGCCGATCGCGGCGTCCACCATGCCCAGGAGCGTGGTGGGGACGAGCACGCAGCGCACGCCGCGCAGCCACGTCCCGGCCACGAAACCGGCCAGGTCGGTCGTCGCGCCGCCGCCGAGGCCGATGACGGCGTCGGAGCGGGTCATCCCGATGCGGCCGAGCGCCGCCCAGCACGACGCGGCCACGTCGGAGGTCTTCGCCTGCTCGCCGTCCGGCACTTCGAGCGTGTGCGCCTCGTAGCCGCGGTCGGCCAGCCCGGCGCGGACGTCTCCGGCCGGATCCCGCAGCGTCGCGGGGTGGATCACCGCGACCGCGCGGGCGTCCTCACCCACGAGTCGCGGCAACTCGCCGAGCAGCCGCTCGCCGACCAGGACGTCGTAGGGCCGCTCCCCTCCGACGGCGATCCGGGTGGGCTCATCCGGCATGCAGCACGACCTCCGCGGCGACGTCGTCGGGCGACCGCCCGGTGGTGTCGACGGTGACGGCGGCCACCTCCTCGTACCGCGGGCGCCGGGCCTCGAGCAGCTTGCGCAGTTGGGCGCGCGGGTTGCCGACGAGCATCGGCCGCTCGCGGTTGAGCCCGACGCGGGAAGCCGCGTCGGTGAGGCTCACGTCGAGGAACACCACGCGGTGCCCCCGCAGCAGGTCGCGGATGTGGTCGTTGGTGACCGCTCCCCCACCCAGCGCGAGGACCCCGTCGTGCTCGGCGAGGGCCGCGGTGACCGCGGACCGTTCCAGCTCGCGGAACGCGGGCTCGCCGTCGTCGATGAAGATGTCGCTGATCGGCTTGCCGGCGACGGCCTCGACGTCGGAGTCGGTGTCGCGGAACGCCAGCCCGAGCTTGTCCGCCACCAGGCGCCCGATCGTCGTCTTGCCGGCCCCAGGTGGGCCCACGAGCACCAGGCGGGCGGTCACCGGTCGACCGCCAAGGTCTCGGGCAGCGCATCGAGGTACGCGCGGTGGTTGCGGGCGGACTCGGCCACGGAGTCGCCGCCGAACTTCTGCAGCGCGGCGTCGGCCAGGACGAGCGCGACCATGGCCTCCGCGACCACGCCGGCGGCGGGCACGGCGCACACGTCCGAGCGCTGGTGGTGCGCGGTTGCGGCCTCGCCGGTCGTGGTGTCGATGGTGCGCAGCGCGCGGGGCACGGTCGAGATGGGCTTCATGGCGGCGCGCAGCCGCAGCGGCTCCCCGGTGGACATGCCGCCCTCGGTGCCGCCGGAGTGGCCGGACGTCCGCCGCGGGCCGCTGTCCGAGGCGACGATCTCGTCGTGCGCCTCGGAACCGCGCATGGCGGCGAGGCCGAAGCCGTCGCCGATCTCGACGCCCTTGATGGCCTGGATGCTCATCACGGCCGCGGCGAGCCTGGAGTCGAGCCGGCGGTCCCAGTGCACGTGGCTGCCGAGGCCGGGCGGCAGCCCATAGACCAGCACCTCGACGACCCCGCCGAGGGTGTCGCCGTCCGCGTGCGCCTTATCGACCTCGTCCACCATCGCGGCGCTCGCGTCGGGGTCGTAGCAGCGCAGCGGGTCCTCGTCGAGGCCGTAGACGTCATCGGGGGACGGGACGGCGCCGGGCGGGGCGGCGACGGTGCCGAGCCCCACCGTGTGGCTGACCAGCCGGACGCCGTACGCCTGGTGCAGGAACGCTGCGGCGATCGCGCCGAGTGCGGTGCGGGCCGCCGTCTCGCGCGCGCTGGCCCGCTCGAGCACCGGCCGGGCCTCATCGAAGCCGTACTTCTGCATGCCGACGAGGTCGGCGTGGCCGGGACGGGGCCGGGTGAGCGGCTGGTTGCGGGCTAGGCCCTCGATGTCGGCCGGGTCGACGGGGTCGGGGCTCATGACCTTCTCCCACTTCGGCCATTCGGTGTTGGCGACCTGGACCGCCACGGGGGCGCCCAGCGTCACCCCGTGGCGGACGCCGCCGAGGAACGACACCTCGTCCCGCTCGAAGGTCATCCGGGCGCCCCGGCCGTAGCCGAGCCGGCGCCGGGCGAGCGCGCCGGCCACCTCGTCGGCGGTGATCCGGACCCCGGCCGGCAGGCCCTCCAGGGTCGCGACCAAGGCCGGACCGTGCGACTCGCCGGCTGTCAGCCATCGCAGCATGCTTCGCATCTTGTCAAAAGCGTGCGCCGATCATGCAATCGCCGCACAGCGAGGGCCAACCCCCTTCACGTGATCAATCGGGGCCACCCAGGTAGAAGGCGAGCAGCGGGTCGCCCCAGACGACGGCGACCAGGGCGCCGCCGAGCAGGAACGGGCCGAACGGGACCTGCGACCGCCGGCCGGCCCGCCGCGCAAGCACCAGGGCCAGCGAGTACACCCCACCGAACAGGAACCCGAGGAACCCGCCCAGGACCACGTGGGCCCAGCCGATCCAGCCGAGCAGCATGCCGAGGCTGCCGGCGAGCTTCACGTCCCCCAGGCCGAGCTCCCCCGGCCTGATGAGGGCGAGCCCGAGGAACACCAGCACCAGCGCCAGGGCAGCGAGCCAGGCCCGCCCGAATGCCGCCCACCCTCCCGACACGGCGGCCGCCACCGCGAGCAGCACCGCCGCCCCGGCGAACGCCGGATAGGTCAGCCAGTCCGGCAGCCGGTGCTCCCGGACATCCACGTACGCCATCGCCACCCCCAGGGCACCGACGAGCAGGTACGCCGCAAGCTCGGCCACCAGGCCCAGCGACGCCGCGAGCAACCCCCACACCAGCGCCGTCAGCACGCCGAGCAGCAGGGCGAGCCGAGGGGCGGCCGCAAGCGTCCGGTACGGCGTGTGCTGCGGATCGCCCGGCACCGGCTCCCGGTCCGGGATCGCGCCGATCACGCGCGGCAGCAGGGCGCCCGCGACGCACCCCAGGGCAGCGGCCACCGCGGTGGTCACGACACCGCCGCGTACAGCACACCGACCGGCACGTCGCGGCCGGTCATCAGCCGCACCTGCCCGGCTGCCTGGTGCACCAGCAGGTCCAGGCCGCCCGCGACCGCACCGCCGCCGCCGTCCCAGGCCGCCGCCAGCTCGGTCGGCCAGGGGTCGTACACCACGTCGAACAGCACGCGGCCGGGCGCGGCGCCGCGGGCCAGGTC
>JBMCTR010000231.1:0-4089 GCA_048622955.1 Actinomycetota bacterium | reverse complement strand
CAGCCGGCAGGGCAGGCGTCGTCGACCGGCGGCCAGCAGGACCCGTGGGCGGACGGCGACGCAGGCTCGTCCGACGAGCCACCGTTCTAGACCGCGAGCACCCATCCCGGTCGCGGGCGAGCGCGCGGCGCGACCGGGCTCCCACGAACCACGAACCACACAAGGAGCACCACGATGGCGAAAGCACCCGTGCGCAAGCCGAAGAAGAAGGTTTGCGCGTTCTGTAAGGAGGGCGCCGGCTACGTCGACTACAAGGACACGGCGCTGCTCCGCAAGTACATCTCCGACCGCGGCAAGATCCGGGCCCGCAGGGTCACCGGCTGCTGCACGCGGCACCAGCGCGACGTCGCGACCGCGATCAAGAACGCCCGCGAGATGGCCCTGCTGCCGTACACTTCGACGGCCCGCTGAGGCAGGTAGGCACACATGATGAAGCTCATCCTCACCCAGGAGGTCCCGGGTCTCGGGTCGGCGGGTGACGTCGTCGACGTCCGCGACGGCTACGGGCGCAACTACCTGATCCCGCGCGGGTTCGCGATGGGGTGGACGAAGGGCGCCCAGAAGCAGATCGACTCGATCCGCCGCGCCCGCGCCGCCCGGGAGGTTGCCGACCTCGAGACCGCGAACGAGATCAAGTCGAGGCTCGAGTCGACCACCGTGCAGTTGTCGGCCAAGGCAGGCAACACCGGCCGCCTGTTCGGCTCGATCACGCCGGCGGAGATTGCCAGTGCGATCGCCTCGGCCGGTGGCCCACAGGTCGACAAGCGGCGGATCGAGATGGGCGATCCCATCAAGACGCTCGGCACCCACACCATTCAGGTGAAAGTGCACCCGGAGGTATCGGCCACCGTCACGCTGGACGTCGCCGCCGCCTGACCATCGGTTCGATCACGTTCAGCAGGCACAGCCCTACCGCAACAGGCACGCAGACCTCGTGGCGTAGGGCCAACCCTGCTGAACGTGATCGAACCGACGGGGCCGGTTAGCGGACCGCGCCGGTCACCAGCCAGCGGTCGCCGCGTTCTCGGACGACCAGAGTCACCAGACGGGCGGCCGTCCAGAGGCCGATCGCCAACCACAGCGCCACCAGGCCTGCCGTGCCCGACAGCCCGAGAGCCGAGACGGCGGCCGCGGCCGGCAGGAACGCCAGCACGCTCACGACCGACGCCCACGCCAGGTAGCGCCCGTCACCGGCGCCGATGAGTACGCCGTCCAGTACGAACACCCACCCGGCGATGGGCTGCAGCGCGGCCGCCACGACGAGCGCCGCCACGATCAGCGACCGGACGTCGGTGTCGGTCGTGAACAACCGGGCGTACAGCGTCCCGCCCGCGATCACCAGGGCGCCGAGGCCGAAACCGGCGACCACTCCCCACTGGACCATCCGCCGGGTGACCGAACGCGCCTCGGCGACGTCCCCCGCTCCGAGTGACTTGCCGACCAGCGCCTGGGCCGCGATGGCGACCGCGTCGAGGGCCAGGGCGAGCAGAATCCAGGTGTTGAACACCACCTGATGGGCGGCGAGCGGCGCGGTCCCCAGCGACGTGGCGACGACCGTGGTGACGACCAGCGCCACCCGCATCGCGACGGTCCGGATCAGCAGCGGCATGCCCGCACCGAAGGACCGCCGCACTCCCGGCCAGTGCGGTCGCAGTGACGTCCCGTGCCGGCGCGCGCCGCGGCTCACGATCACGACCAGGGTTGCGGCCATTGCTGCCTGCGCGACGACCGTCCCGATGGCAGACCCGGCGATTCCCAGGCCGACGCCGTAGACGAGCAGGATGTTCAGCCCGACATTTCCCACGGCGCCCGTGGCCGCGACGATCAGGGGTGTCCGCGTGTCCTGCAGGCCCCGCAGCACACCGGTGGCCGCCAGGACGAGCAGCATCGCCGGGATGCCGATCAGGCTGATCCGCAGGTACGTCTCGGCGTGTGCCGCGACCTCCGGCCCCGGGCCGAACATCGCGACGACGAACGGTACGGCCGGCCAGCCCACGCCCAGGGTGCCGACACCGATGAGGAGGGCCAGCCAGCAGCCATCGAGGCCCTGCCGCAACGCTCCCGCGACGTCGGCCGCGCCCAGCAACCGGGCCACCGCGGCGGTCGTGGCGTACGCAAGGAAGATCGAGACGTTGACCAGTGTCGTGAGGACGGTCGCGGCGATGCCCAACCCCGCAAGCTCAGGGGTGCCGAGGTGTCCGACGATCGCGGAGTCCGCCAGAAGGAAGAGCGGTTCGGCCACAAGGGCGCCCAGCGCCGGCAGCGCGAGCCGCAGGATCTCGCCGTCGGCGGGGTGCCGGCTCGTCAGCCGAGGGCGAGGGCCGGGACGATCGGGCATGGCAGTACCGACCGTACGGATGATGCCTGACGGCGGCGGCCGCCCTCTCGGATGGTGAGATTTCCCGGAAGAAGTTCCCGTCCACACCCCGTGGATGTCCATCAACGCTGTTCACCGACGAGGATGTGGATCAACCGGCGGCCCGCGTACACGAGTTGTCCCCAGCGTTGTCCACATCCTGGGGACGACTGTCCACCGGCTTCGGATCGCGCGTCCACAATCCCGGTGGATGGCCGCCTTTCGCCATCACCGGCGACCCCGTAGGTTTCGGTTGCGGGCAGCGCTGTGCGTGTTGGCCGTGCTTGTCAGTGCCATCCGCTAGAACGGATGTGCGGTCCACGCGAGCCTTGTGAGGGGGTGACGGCCGACATGAGCGTGACCGAGCTGTCCGCACGGCACGACGAGGAGCCGCCTCCTCCCGGGTACGACCGCACACCACCGCAGGACGTCGCCGCGGAGCAGGCCGTGCTCGGCGGCATGCTGCTGTCCAAGGACGCGATCGCCGACGTGGTGGAGCTGCTGCGCGGGCACGACTTCTACCGTCCGGCGCACGAGACGATCTACGAGGCCATCCTCGACCTCTACGGCAGGGGCGAACCGGCCGATCCGCTGACCGTCGCGGACACCTTGCAGAAGGCCGGCGATCTCGGCCGGGTCGGCGGGGCTCCGTACCTGCACACGCTGGTCAACTACGTCCCGACGGCGGCCAATGCGGCCTACTACGCCGAGATCGTCCGCGAGCGGGCGATCCTGCGGCGGCTGGTCGAGGCCGGCACCCGCATCGTCCAGATGGGGTACGGCGCGGACGGTGAGGTCGACGACATCGTCGACAGCGCCCAGGCCGAGGTGTACGCGGTCACCGAACGGCGGACGTCCGAGGACTACCTGCCACTTTCGGAGATTATGGAAGGCGCCCTCGACGAGATCGAGGCGATCGGCTCGCACGGCGGTCAGATGGTCGGTGTGCCCACGGGCTTCGCCGATCTCGACGCGCTGACGAACGGCCTGCACCCGGGCCAGATGATCGTGGTGGCAGCTCGACCTGCCGTGGGCAAGAGCACGCTGGGGCTCGATCTCGCTCGGGCGGCAGCGATCAAGCATCAGCTCACGACGGTACTCTTCTCCCTGGAAATGAGCCGCAACGAGATCACGATGCGGCTGCTGTCGGCCGAGGCGCGGGTGCCCCTGCACCACATGCGCTCGGGTCAGATGACCGACGAAGACTGGAACCGGATCGCCCGCCGCACCGGCGAGGTCTCGAGCGCGCCGCTGTACGTCGATGACTCGCCGAACATGACGATGATGGAGATCCGCGCCAAGTGCCGGCGGCTCAAGCAGCGGCACCAGCTGCGGCTGGTGATCGTCGACTACCTGCAGCTCATGACCAGCGGCAAGCGGGTGGAGAGCCGGCAGCAGGAGGTCGCGGAGTTCTCCAGGGCGCTCAAGCTGCTCGCCAAGGAGCTCGACGTTCCCGTCGTCGCCGTCGCCCAGCTCAATCGCGGTCCCGAGCAGCGGCAGGACAAGAAGCCCCTGCTGTCCGATTTGCGGGAATCCGGTAGCATCGAACAAGATTCGGATATGGTGCTGCTCCTGCACCGCGAGGATGCGTACGAGCGTGAGTCCCCGCGCGCGGGCGAGGCCGACTTCATCGTCGCCAAACACCGCAACGGTCCGACGGCCACGATCACGGTCGCGTTCCAGGGCCACTACAGCCGGTTCGTCGACATGGCGCAGTGACGGAGGCTTGTGGC
>JBMCTR010000230.1:0-4113 GCA_048622955.1 Actinomycetota bacterium | reverse complement strand
CACCGTCGCGTTGGGCGATGCGCTCGCGGACGCCGATCGTGCGGTACCCGGCGGAGTGATGCAGGGCGATGCTGGCGCGGTTCTCCGTGAAGATCGCGGTCTGGAGCGTCCAGAGCCCCGCGGCGTCCGCGGCGGTGACCTGCTTGTGGAGCAGTGCCTTGCCGATGCCCCGGCCGCGGAAGCCGTCGGCGACGTAGATCGAGGTTTCCGCGACGCCCGCGTAGCAGGCGCGCTTGGACACCGGACTGGCGGCAGTCCAGCCGACGACCTCGCCGTCGAGTTCAGCGACCCACCGGTGGTCGGGCAACCAGTGAGAGTCGAGCGTCGCGCGGCTGGGCACGCTGGTTTCGAAGGTCGCGATGCCGGTGGCAATGCCCTCGGCGTAGATTCGCCGCACCGCCGGCCAGTCGGACGCCTGCAGGGCACGGACGGTGACATCGGCCGGCGGGACCTCCGGGCAGCACGGTCCCGAGCCCAGCAAGCCCATGACCGCGTCGGCGGCGTGCGGAAGTCCGGTGCAGCACGCCTCGTTGACGGTGACGATCGTGGCTGTGCCTTCCTTGCGCGTGTGGACGAAGCCGACCTCGGCAAGCTTGCGGACATGGAACGAGCAGGTCGACTGGCTGATCCGGAGGATCTCGGTGAGGGCTCCGACGGTGACGCCCTTCGGGCTGGTGGCCACCGCGTGCAGCATCCGGACCCGTACCGGCTCGGCCAGACAGGCGAACCACTCGGCGTACGTGGTCGCGTCGGAGGTGGGGAGGATCTGGGCCTGCGGGAGAGCGATTGGCATGCGGCCAGTGTATCGATTGCCGTCGATGGTTGACTCTATCGATCGAACTCGATAGATTCGGCGCACATCAATCGAGCCGAATCGATGAAAGGGATGTGGAATGTCCGAGCTTCCCGTGGTCGTGGTCGGTGCCGGCCCGATCGGGTTGGCGGCTGCCGCGGAGCTTGCCGAGCAAGGGCTGGAGCCACTGGTGCTGGAAAGAGGGTCCCGGCCTGGCGCTGCTGTGACGCAGTGGGGCCACGTGCGCCTGTTCTCCCAGTGGCGGGAGCTCGTCGACCCGGCGGCGCGGCGGCTGCTGGAGGCAACGGGATGGCGGCATCCGGACCAGGACGGCTACCCCACGGGCGCGGAGTGGGTCGAGCGCTACCTGCGCCCCCTGGCGGAAGCGCTGGGCGGTCGGGTCCGGTACGAGACCGACGTGGTGGGGGTAGCCCGTCGCGGCCGCGACCGGGTCGTGGACGCCGGCCGGGACGAGGAGCCGCTCACCGTACACGTCCGCAGGCCCGCCGATGCGGAGGAGCGCATTGTCGCCCGTGCGGTGATCGACGCCTCCGGCACGTGGAGCAACCCCAACCCGCTCGGAGCGGACGGGCTCCCGGCGCTGGGCGAGCTCGCGGCCGCGGACCGGATCGCCTACCAGATGCCGGACCTCGCGGAGCCGTCTACGCGGCAGCGGTACGCCGGCCGGCACGTGGTGGTCGTCGGCAGCGGACATTCGGCCATGACGGCGCTGGTCGGCCTTGAGCAACTGGCCACTGAGCACCCGGACACCCGCATCACCTGGCTGTTGCGCCGCCGTGGCATCGGCGACGCGTTCGGCGGCGGCTCCGGAGACCAGTCGGCCGCCCGCGGAGCCCTTGGCCAACGTGCCCGGTTGGCGGTCGAGGCCGGCGGGGTGAAGGTGGCGACCGGCTTCCGGGTCGAATCCGTCCGGCGGGACGGCGCGGACCGGCTGGCGCTGGTGAGCCAGGACGGCGAGCGGATCGACGCCGTCGATGAGGTCGTCGTGCTTACCGGCTTCCGTCCGGACTTGTCGTGGCTGTCGGAGGTACGGCTCGACCTGGACTCGGCACTCGAGGCGCCGACGAAACTCGCCCCCTTGATCGATCCCAACGTGCACTCCTGTGGGACGGTCCCACCCCACGGCGTCCGGGAGCTCGCCCACCCCGAGCCCGGCCTGTTCCTGGCCGGGATGAAGAGCTACGGTCGCGCCCCGACCTTCCTGGCGCTGACCGGCTACGAGCAGGTGCGCAGCATCGCCGCCGCGCTCGCGGGCGACCGTGTCGCAGCCGATCAGGTTGGCCTCGTGCTACCGGAGACCGGTGTCTGCGGTGGGTCCGGCCTGGCCGACGCGTCGGCGGACGAACCCGCCGACGGCTGCTGCGGCACCCCGGCGGCTCCCCAGATCATGGAGCTGTCCGCGCCGCATGGCCGCTGAGCGGCGTCAGCGTCGCTTTCGGAGCTTTTCAAAGTGGCGGCGGCCCCGGCCGTGGCAGCGGTCGCGCCGTCGCGCTGCGGGGTACCACCTCGACATGCAGGGCATCGGTCAAGCCGAGGATGTCGAGCAGGCGACGGACGACACCGGTGGGGTTGTCGACCGCGAAGCCCACGCCCGCGCGCCGCGCGGCCTCCCTGGCATCGACCAGCGCGCCGACGCCGGCGGCGTCGATGAACGATGTTGCAGCGAGGTCGACCCTAACCGCCGTTGGCGACGCCGGACCGACGAGGGACGTGCGTAGCGCGGAATGCAACTTCGGCACGGTAGCCAGGTCGATCTCGCCAATGACCCGGAGGAGGACGACGCCGTCTGTCCCGAGCCGGGTGGCGATCGTCAGTTGGCGTGCTCCGACCGATGGGGTGTCAGACATCGAAGGCACCTCCTCTCGGTCGGCGGCTGCCGTGAGGACGGAACGTGCCCGACCTTCGGCTGCGGGGGGAGCAGGTGGCGCGGTTGGTCAAGGGGTCTCCGGGTGCGTCAGAAGATCAGATGGGGAAGTTTGCGGCGGCCGGGTCGGCCACTTTGTGCAATAATTGACGAGCGTATGGAGGAGTCAAGGCCGTTGTCAACAAGCAGTGAGTAGAAATTGGCTAGATATTTGTCCCTGCTACTATCGTTAGCGCATGTCCGATGAACAAGTTCGCGGCAGGCCGGTGTACAGCATCGGCGCGGTCGCACGCATGCTCGGGGTCCCCGCCGGCACCCTGCGCACCTGGCAGGAGCGCTACGGCGTGGTCGTGCCCGAGCGCAGCGAAGGCGGTCATCGGTTGTACACCCGCGACCAGGTCGAGCAGTTGCGCTTCCTGGTCGACCAGGTCGCTGCTGGACTGTCGCCGGCGGACGTGCACCGGCTGCTCGAGGAGCGACTGGCCCAACGCGGGCCGTTGGAGACTGAGGGCGGGGTTAGGGACCGGTTGCTCATCCTCCTAGCCGAGCGCGACGGGTTCGCCGCGGACTTCACGGAGTACTTCCTGCGCACGGAGGGCTACGAGGTTGCGCTCGCGATGGACTTCGAGGACTCGCTGCGCCAGGCCGAATCGACGGGCCCACAGCTCGCGGTCGTCGACCTGTTGATCCCGGGAGGCAGCGGCATTCACCTCTGCGAGCGCCTGAGCGGGCACAACGGCGTCCCGGTGATCGCCATCTCGACTCTCGAGATGCGCGATCGTGCCATGGCGGCGGGGGCGTCCGCGTTCCTGCTCAAGCCGATCGAGCCGCTGCAACTCGCATCGGCGATCAAGGATCTTCTCGGGCGCAGTGCCTTTCTCCAGCGGTCCGAACGCCAGCGGGACGGGGTGTAAAGCGTGACCGAGCGGATCACCACCGGCAAGACGCGGCTGGACACCATTCTCGGAGGAGGGCTGTCGCGTAATGCCATCAACCTGGTGATCGGCATTCCTGGTTCCGGGAAGACGATACTGGCTCAGCAGTGCGCCTTCGCCAACGCAACCGAGGACCGACCTGCGGTGTACTTCTCCACCGTCTCCGAACCGCTCGAGAAGATGCTCCGGTTCGGCCAGGGCCTGACGTTCTTCGACGTGTCCTCGGTCGGCGAGCAGATCGTCTATGAGGATCTCGGCTCCGTTCTCGGCCCACACGGACTCGACGGGGTGGTGGACCAAGTTCGGGAATGCATCCGCGATCGGCAGCCCAGCATGATCGTGATCGACAGCTTCAAGGCACTGAGCGCATATGGCGACGAGAGCGAGTTCCGCCAGTTCTTGCACCTGCTGACACGGACGCTGAGCGCCTTCCCGGTCACGTCGCTGTGGATCGGCGAGTACGAGCCAACCGACATCGCCGTCGCCCCGGAGTTCGCGGT
>JBMCTR010000229.1:0-4132 GCA_048622955.1 Actinomycetota bacterium | reverse complement strand
CTCCGCGCCGGCGAGGGCAAGATCATCAAGCGTCTCGAGGGCATAGTCGCACAGGTCAACGGCATTGAGGACGACTTCGTCGGCCTTTCCGACGAGGAGCTGCGCGGGCTCACCGCGGAGTACCGCGAGCGCGTCGCGGCCGGCGAGTCGCTCGACGACCTGCTGCCGGAGGCGTTCGCGACCGTCCGCGAAGCCTCGAAGCGCACGCTGGGCCAGCGCCATTTCGACGTCCAGGTGATGGGCGGCGCCGCCATGCACCTCGGCAACATCGCCGAGATGAAGACCGGTGAGGGCAAGACCCTGGCGGCGACCCTCCCGTCCTACCTCAACGCGCTGTCCGGCAACGGCGTGCACATCGTCACCGTCAACGACTACCTGGCCCGGCGCGACGCCGAGTGGATGGGGCGCATCCACCGGTTCCTCGGCCTCGACGTCGGCGTCATCGTGGCCGGGATGACCCCGGCCGAGCGCCGCGGCGCGTACGCCGCCGACATCACGTACGGCACCAACAACGAGTTCGGCTTCGACTACCTGCGCGACAACATGGCGCAGCGGCTCGGGGACATGGTGCAGCGGGGGCACAACTTCGGCATCGTCGACGAGGTCGACTCGATCCTGATCGACGAGGCCCGGACGCCGCTGATCATCTCCGGGCCCGCCGACCAGCCGACCCGGTGGTACGCGGAGTTCACCAAGCTCGCCCAGCGGCTGCGGCCCGGCATCGACTACGAGGTGGACGAGAAGAAGCGCACGGTCGGCGTGCTCGAGCCGGGCATCGAGCGGGTCGAGGACTGGCTCGGCATCGACAACCTCTACGAGAGCGCCAACACGCCGCTGATCCAGTTTCTGAACAACTCGATCAAGGCCAAGGAGCTCTACCGGCGCGACAAGGAGTACGTCGTCGTCGACGGCGAGATAAAGATCGTCGACGAGCACACCGGCCGGCTGCTGTCCGGGCGCCGTTACAGCGAGGGCATGCACCAGGCCATCGAGGCCAAGGAAGGCGTGGAGATCAAGCAGGAGAACCAGACTCTTGCGACGATCACCCTGCAGAACTACTTCCGCCTCTACGACAAGCTCGCCGGCATGACCGGCACCGCCGTGACCGAGGCCTCGGAGTTCGCCAAGATCTACAACCTCGGCGTCGTCCCGGTCCCGACGAACAAGCCGATGATCCGTGCGGACGAGGCGGACCTCGTCTACCGGACCCAGGAGGCCAAGTTTGGCGCCGTGGTCGACGACATCGTGGCCCGGCACTCCGAGGGCCAGCCGGTGCTCGTCGGCACGACCAGCGTTGAGAAGTCGGAACACCTGTCCCAGCTGCTGCGCAAGCGCGGAGTCCCGCACGAGGTGCTGAACGCCAAGCACCACGAGCGCGAGGCCGCGATCGTCGCCCAGGCCGGCCGCCTCGGTGCCGTGACGGTGGCCACGAACATGGCCGGTCGCGGTACGGACATCATGCTCGGCGGCAACCCCGAGTTCATGGCCAACGCCGAGCTCAAGCAGCGCGGCATCGACCCGGTCGAGACTCCGGAGGAGTACGAGGCCGCCTGGGGGCCGACGCTGGAGAAGCTGCAGAACCAGGTGGTCGCCGAGCACAACGAGGTCGTGGAGCTCGGCGGGCTGTACGTGCTCGGCACCGAGCGGCACGAGTCCCGCCGCATCGACAACCAGCTCCGCGGACGCTCCGGGCGGCAGGGCGACCCCGGCGAGTCGCGGTTCTACCTGTCCCTCGAGGACGACCTGATGCGGCTGTTCAAGAGCGACTGGGTCGACATGATCCTGCGCAGCCTGAACATCCCGGACGACCAGCCGATCGAGCACAAGCGCGTCACCGGCGCGATCAAGAGCGCGCAGGCGCAGCGCGAGGAGCAGAACTTCCAGGTCCGCAAGGACATCCTGAAGTACGACGACGTGCTCAACCAGCAGCGCCAGGTGATCTACGCCGAGCGCCGCCGCGTGCTCGAGGGCCAGGACCTCGCCGAGCAGGTCAGCCACATGATCGAGGACGCGGTCCGCGGGTACGTCCGCGGCGCGACCAGCGAGGGCTACCCGGAGACGTGGGAGCTCGAGCAGCTGTGGACGGCGCTGGGCACGCTGTACCCGGTGTCGCTGACCATCGAGGAGATCGACGAGGAGGTCGGCGGGCGCGCCAAGCTCACCGCCGAGCACCTCGCCGACCGGCTCGTCGGCGACGCCAGGGCCGCGTACGACCAGCGGGAGTCCACGCTGGGCTCGCCGGTCATGCGCGAGTTGGAGCGGAAGGTGCTGCTGAGCGTGCTCGACCGGAAGTGGCGGGAGCACCTCTACGAGATGGACTACCTGCGCGAGGGCATCGGGCTGCGCGCGTTCGCGCAGAAGCAGCCGCTGGTGGAGTACCAGCGCGAGGGCTACGACCTGTTCGCCGCGATGATGGACGGCATCAAGGAGGAGTCGGTCGGCCTGCTGTTCCACCTCGAGGTCGAGGTGCGACCGACCCCCACCGAGGAGGAGGCGCCGGCCGAGGCTCCGGAGGAGCCGGCGGTCGTGGCCAAGGGGCTGGCCGAGGAGCAGCGCCCGCAACAGCTCGAGTACAGCGCGCCGTCCGTCGACGGCGGAGAGCGCGTGCAGCGCCGGGTGGAGCAGGCCGGTGGGGCGCACCGTGCGGGCAACCGGGCCGCGCGGCGCAAGGCCGGAGACACCGCCGCCCGTCGACCCGCGGGAGTCGCCGGCCAGGCACCGGTGCAGTCGCCGGTCGGTGCGGTCACGACGACGGCGCCGGAGCCGTCGCCGGCCACGAGCACCAGGACCGAGCCCAAGCCCGAGGCCGCGGCGCAGCCGGAGTTCGGTGACGTGCCGCGCAACGCGCCGTGCCCGTGCGGCTCGGGCCGCAAGTTCAAGCGCTGCCACGGGGACCCGCGCTACCGCGACCAGTAGCCTCCCCGTGGTGCCAATCCACAAGGCCGGACGTTGTGGATTGGCACCAGCCGGGTGCTAGATGATCTCCAGGGCCGTGCACCGCCACTGGCCGTCCAGCCCTTCGAGCCGCATGGCCAGGGCTCGGCACCGCGAACCGGCCTGCACGACGACGCTGGCCTCGGCGACACCGTCGGCCGGCGTGCACACCCTGATCGACCTGATGGTCGGCCTGGTGCCGCCGCCCGACCGCCGGCGCGGCACCCGCCGGCGGGACGCGAGCCGGTCGGCGATGAGCGCGTAGACGGCGTCGTCGGTCCAGCGCAGCAACTGCTGGATCGGGCGGTGGCCGTGGAGCGTCTCCACGATCGCCTGGGCGAGCCTCGCCGACCACCGGCGGGGTTCGGGGAGTTGGTCGGCGCTGGTGGGACGCCGCGCGGCGAACGCGGCGACGGACTGGTCGAGTACGGCCGCGGCCCGTTCCCCGGACGGGTCGTCGTCCACCGGCGGATCGACCAGCCGTAGCCCGGCGGGCGGCTCGGGCTCGGCGGACACGCCGCTGGGCATCGTGAACGCCAGTGCGAGCGCCCCCTGGATGGGCGCAGCGGCCCCTTCCGGGGTGGGCGGCGGATGGACCTCGTCGTCGTACGGCGGCTCGGTCACCGGGCATGGCAGCCGGCGGATCGTGGCCATACCACTCCCTCAACTTCCCTCAACGTCGAGCGGCGGGCGGAGGATGGTGCCAGGGAGGATGAGGTCGGGATCGTCCCCGATGGCCGTCCGGTTGGCGGCGTACCAGCGCGGCCACTCGGTGGCGATCTCCGCGGCGGTGGCGTCCGGGCCCAGGTGCCGTGCCGCGATCGCCCACAGCGTGTCGCCCCGCTGGACGACGACCTCGTCGCCGGGGTCGGCCTCACGGACCGGCGCCGGAGCCAGGGGCGCGGGGGATGTCTGCCCGGCCGCGGTGGCCCCGGAGCCGGCGCTCGTACGGCCCGTGCCCGACGGGCCGGGCTCGGCGGCGTGGTCCGCGGAGGCCGTCGGGCTCGGATCGGTGGCGGGCGAGCCGGGCTCGTGGGCATTCCCGGGCGGTACGGGCTGCCCGGGACGGCCCACCCCGGGAAGCTCGCTCACGTCGACCGCCGCGGCGTACGCCGTGTCGCCCGGATCTGCGGGGAAGGCCGCCGCGACGGACGCAGCCGCGACCGGGCCCGCGGAAACCGCGAGCCCGAGCGCCAGC
>JBMCTR010000228.1:0-4136 GCA_048622955.1 Actinomycetota bacterium | reverse complement strand
GCGGCTGCCGTCACCGCCGACCGCCACCAGGCTGCACCGGTACCCGCTCGGCACGCCCGAGATCTCGGCCTGCACCGCCGTGCCCCAACCCTTGTCCCACGCATCGACCTGCAGCGCGATCCCCTGCTCACTGCCGGACACGGAGACGACCGGGGTTTCGGCGGCCGCGGGCTCCGCGGAGTCCGGGCCGGAGCCCTGGCCGAAGCCCTGGTTGCCGAGGCCGAAGCCCGCAACGCCGGCGATCACCGCGGACGCGGCCACACTCGCCACGGCGGCGAACCGGCGCCGGCGCCGGGCCGCAGTCACCCGGGCACGCAAGCCCTGCAGCAGGTCCGGCGACGGCTCCGGCGGGCTCTCGATCTCCGCCGGGTCCACCAGGCCCAACGCCGCAACAGTCGAGCTGAGCCCGGCCATCTCCTCGGCACAGCCGGGGCACTGCTCGAGGTGCTCCCGGACCCTGCGCTCCTCGCCGGGCTCCAGTGCGCCGACGGCCAGCGCGCCCAGCGCGACCCGCACGTCGTCACACGTCGTCATGGCCCTACCTCCGACGACCCGAAGCCCTTCTCCTCAAGCGCCGAACGCAGGTTCCGCAGCGCATAGTACGTACGTGACTTCACCGTTCCTTCCGGGATGCCGAGGACCTGGGCCGCCTCGGAGACAGACCGGCCGCGGTAGTACGTCTCGAGAAGGGCAGCCCGGTGCTCGGGGGTCAGCGTCGCCATGGCATCGACGACCACCTGCGCCGCGAGCGCCCTGTCGATGCCGTCGTCGACCGGCGCGGGCGTAAGCTCCGCACCGACCACTTCCTGTGGTCGGGCCCGCTTCGCCCGTTCGCCGTCGACGACGAGATGCCGGGCGACGGTCCACAACCACGGCCGAATCGAACCTCGGGTGGGCTGCAACGACTGCGGGTTGCGCCATGCGCGGTACAGGGTCTCCTGGACCACGTCCTCGGCACGGTGCCGATCGCCCCCGACGAGCCGCAGCACATAGGCAAGCAGAGCACCCCCGTGCTCGTCGTACAGCGACCGCACGAGGTCCTCGTCGGCGAAGGATGCCCGCACGTCACGAGCACGGCCGCCCGTGGCGTCGGGTTCATCTGGTCCCCGGCTCACCCCACCAGGATCCGTCCCAACACATAGACAACGGGTGCAGCCACAATGACCGGCAGCGTGATACGGCACGACGATACCGCGGCCGCGACGTCCCTCTCAGCAGTGACTGCGGTCTTTCCCACGACGAGCGGCCCGTCTTCGGCCCGCCGCACCGGTTCCGCAGCGAGCCGGTCGATTCCGGCCAGCGCTGCGACCGCCATGACGGCACCGAACGCGGCGATCACCACCGCACCGACCGCAGGCAGGTCGGTCGCCGGATCCACCACCGTGACGAGGCCGGCCGCCACCGCGCCCGAGACCAGGACGGCGAGCAGCCGCCGCAGCGCGGATGAAACCCCCAGCATCTCGGAAAGCACGGTGATCCCGACCCCGAGCAGGCCGAGCCACACCGCGTACTGGCCCCGCCCGCTGTCGGTGTGCCACAGGCCGACCCACGCCGCCGGCAGCACGGCGAGGACCGCGGCCGCCACCATGAACGTGAGAGATGTGGTCATCCGGGCTCGCCCGTCCCGCCGCCACAGTTGCAGCACGATCGCGACGAGCACCACCGGCCCGAGGACCTTGGCCATCGGCGTCAGCGCCGGGGTTCCCGTGCTCGCCATCCAGCCCGCGGCCGCCAGCCCCGTGATCAGCGCAAGCCACGCCGCACGGCCCGCCCCGGGTATCGGCGCCATCCGGACGACCCCGAACGCGAACACCAGTTGGGCGACGGCCACCCCCGCGGCCAGCAGTTCACTCCCGACCGCCGCCGCAAGAGCCAGCACCCCCACGAGACCGAAGGCGAGCAGCAGCGACACACGAAGAATGATCCCAGAAGGCCAGCGCACCCCCGGCGAAGGGAGGCAACAACTCAACAACGGAACCGTCACCGAGTGATACGGCCGAATGATCCCGCCGACCCACGGGCGTGCCGTCGACCACGGCGGAGCACACTGAGAGCACGGCTGCGAACCGCGGGTGGTCGCGGTGCCGGGCGCGCGCCGCGTCCAGCGCAGCCGCCAGGTCTGCGGCCTCGACGGTCTCCTCGGAGACACCGGCCGATGCCCGCAGCGAGGCCCAGTACCGCAGCGTTACGCGAGGCATGCCTCCTCCAACCACTCACCGATCCGGCCGGCCAGCGTCGCGTCGACACCCGCCTCCGCGTGGCCGAACGACGGCAACACCCACAGCGTCGCACGCCCACCCGCGGCGGCGTCGATCTCCCAGGCGTGATCGACCGGTATCAGGCTGTCGCGGCCACCGTGGACGATCAGCATCGGAGCCGTCACCTCGGACGCGGCGGCCGCAGGGTCGAGCGGCAGCGGTTCGGCCCAGCGACGCCGGGTGATCCGCGTGCGGCGGCCCATCCTGACGAGGGCCCGTCCCGGGGGCGCCAGCACCAGCCAGTGAATCAGCCGCATGCCGGTCGTGCCCCGGTAGTACCAGCGGCCGGGACCGCTGACCGCGGCGACCGCGTCCACGCCACCGTAGAGCGCGGCATGGCGCAACACCACGGCCGCGCCGAGGGAGAAGCCGAGTGTCGCGACCCGGGCATAGCCGAGGGAGCGAGCCCACTCCACGGCGGCCTCGACATCCCGCACCTCCTGCCACCCCAACGTGGAGACCCCGCGGGACGCGCCGTGCCCGCGGAGGTCGAGCAGCACTACGCCGGCGTGGTGCCGCAGCCACCCGGCGATCCGCAGCGTCCGCGGATGCCGCGCGTGAGCCATGAACCCGTGCACGACCACGACGGCGAGCGACTTGTCCCCATCGTCCCGCGCCGGCCAGCGTGGTTGGTGCACCGCGGCCACGACCGTGCCGTCGTCGGCGAGCAGGCGACGGTGGAACCCCGTGGCGAAGCGCCGTGGCAGCACCGGAATCACGTCAGCTATCCTGCCTGAAGGCGGGGCCCGGGCAGCGTTGCCCCACGTCGGTTGGTTGGTTGCACCGCGGCGTGAACCGGGCCCTCACGGGTCCGGAGCCCGGGGAGGCGACGTGGGTTCGACGATTCTGCTGCTGACCAACGCGCTCCAGCCGTCGGCAGAGGTGCTTCCGGCGTTGGGGCTGCTGTTGCACGACGTCCGGGTTGCTCCCGCCGAGGCGTCGGCCCTGCTCGACTCGCCGGCCTGCGACTGCGTGGTCGTTGACGGCCGTCGCGACCTCGGCCAGGCACGCTCCCTGACCCAGCTCATCCGCACCACGGGCATCGACGTCCCGCTGTTCGTCGTGGTCACGGAGGGTGGCCTCGCCGCCGTGACGGCCGACTGGGGCATCGACGACGTGCTCCTCGACACGGCCGGGCCGGCCGAGATCGAGGCGCGCCTTCGCCTCGCCTCCGGAAGGCTCGCTGCCGAGCCTGCGGGCGACGTGGTAGCCCACGAGATCCGCTCCGGCGATCTCGTGATCGACGAGGGCACCTACAGTGCCCGCATCGCTGGGCGAACGCTCGATCTCACCTACAAGGAGTTCGAGTTGCTCAAGTACATCGCCCAGCACCCGGGGCGCGTGTTCACCCGCGCCCAACTGCTCCAGGAGGTGTGGGGGTACGACTACTTCGGCGGCACCCGCACTGTGGACGTGCACGTGCGCCGGCTGCGGGCCAAGCTGGGACCGGACCACGAGGCGCTGATCGGGACCGTGCGCAACGTCGGCTACCGGTTCGTGCTGCCCGGTGGCGGCCGTCGCGGCACGGCGAGCGAGCCGGTTCACCACTAGCCTCGGACGCGTGATCCGTTCCGGCCCGCTCGACCCGTCCGCGCAAGCCGCCGTCCGTGCGCTGCTGGACTCCGCCGCGGATGCCGACGGCGTCACGCCCGTCTCCGAGCACGCGCTGCTCGGGCTGGCGAACCCGTCCTGGACGCACCTGCGCGCGCTCACTCCGGAGGGGACGCTGGCCGGGTACGCGAGCGCCGACGACGCCGGGACGGGAGAGCTCGTGGTCCATCCCGACCACCGGCGCCGTGGCTTCGGCCGCGAGTTGCTCAGCCGGCTGCTGGACGCCGGCGCGCTCCGGGTCTGGGCCCACGGCGACCACCCCGGTGC
>JBMCTR010000227.1:0-4149 GCA_048622955.1 Actinomycetota bacterium | reverse complement strand
TCGCCGCGGCCCGCGCCGACATCGACGACGACCCGCGCACCCGAGCGCGCCGCGAGCCGGGCCAGGGCGGCGGCGAACAGTTCGCCGGCATGGACAGACGTACGGAAGTGGTCCGCCGGGCTCTCCCGCCGGAAGAAGCCGTCCGGCCCGTACAGCGCCCGCTGCATCGCCTGCCGCCAGGTCGGCCACGTCACGCTCACACGATAGGCCGGAATCGCGCCCCGCTCAGCGGCCTGCCAGACCGGACAACTCGCTGGCCAGCCCCGATGTACCTGCTCGCCCCGACCGGATCGGCGCGGGCTAGGGTTGCCGGCGTGGTTGATCCGGTCGCGTACGTGGTGATCACGGCTGCGCTGGCCTACGCCGCCTGGGGTCTCTACGCGATGGCCCGCAACCAGGTGCCGCGGGAGCCCCACGTGATCGGTGCCGGGGTCGTGGAGTTGCTGCTGGTCGTCCAGCTTGTCGTGGTGCTGGTGATGCTGGCCGTCCAGGGAGCTCCGGACCAACTCGGGGTGTTCATCGCGTACCTGGTGGTGGTGCTCCTGGTGCTGCCGTTCGGGCTGGTGTGGGCGCTGTCCGAGAAGAGCCGGTGGGGCACGGGCGTCCTGGTCGTGGCGGCCCTGGCCATCCCGGTGATCGTGGTGCGGCTGCAGCAGTTGTGGGAGGGCGCCGGTGGCTGAGCCCGGCGGGCGGCGCGGCGATGCGGCAGCGGGCCCGCCGCCGACGAGCAGCGGACCGGGGCGGCTGCTGGTGGCCGTGTACGCGCTGTTCGCGGTGGCCGCCGGCTCCCGGTCCGGGTACCAGATCGCGACCCGGTTCGAGGAGGCCCCCGTGCCGTTCCTGCTGTCGGCGTTCGCGGCCGTCGTGTACCTGGTCGCCACGGTGGCCATCGCCCGCCCGGGCCCACGGGCGTACCGGGTGGCGGTCACCGCGTGCACCGTCGAACTGCTCGGCGTGCTGACCGTGGGGACGGTCACGGTGCTCCAACCCGGCGACTTCCCCCGGGACACCGTGTGGTCGTACTTCGGCAGCGGCTACCTGTTCATCCCCGTGGTGCTGCCGGTGGTGGGGCTGCTCTGGCTGCGCCGTGTCCGATCGTGATTGCCGGGCCGCCGCCAGGGAAGCCGCTAGTAGGTTCGAGGTATGACGACGGACGAACGCCCGGCGAGGCTCGATGTCGGTGTCGTCGGCACCGGACGGGTGGGCGCCGTCCTCGGGGCGGCGCTGGCGCGCGCCGGGCACCGGGTCGTGGCCGGGTACGGCGTGTCGGTGACCAGCAGGCACCGTGCCCACTCACTGCTGGCCGACGTCCCGCTCGTCGCGGTCGCTGACGTGTTCGAGCGCGCCGGCCTGGTCCTGCTCACGGTGCCGGACGAGGTGCTGCCCGATCTGGTGAGCGGGCTGGCCACGACTGGGACGGTCCGGACGGGGCAGCTTCTCGCGCACACCAGCGGCAGGTACGGCATCGGCGTGCTCAACCCCGCCACCCGCGCCGGCGCGCTTCCGCTGGCGCTGCACCCGGCCATGGCGTTCACCGGGACGGATGTCGACCTGGAACGTCTGAGCGGTGCGGTGTTCGGCGTGACCGCTCCGGAACAGCTGTGGCCGGTCGCCGAGGCGCTGGTCGTGGAGATGGGCTCGGAGCCGGTCCGGATCGCCGAGGAGCACCGGGCGCTCTACCACGCCGCGCTGGAGCACGGCGCCAACCATCTCGTCACTCTGGTCGCCGATGCCCTGGACCTGCTGCGGCAGGCAGGGGTCGACCAGCCGGACAAGGTGCTCGCCCCGCTTCTCGGCGCGGCGCTGGACAACGCGCTGCGCTCCGGTGACGGTGCGCTCACCGGCCCGGTCGCCCGCGGCGACGCGGGCACGGTCGCCAGCCACGTCGGAGAGATCGGACGTGCCGCTCCCGAGGCGGTCGCCACGTACGTCCGGCTGGCACGGCGGACGGCCGAACGGGCGCTGGCGTCCGGGCGGCTCAAGGCGACGGACGCCGAGCCGTTGCTGGACGCCCTCTCGCCGTGACCGCTGGTGATCAGGACGGTCCCCGGTGCCAATCCACAACGTTTGACGTTGTGGATTGGCACCGCGGGGGCGACACGTAGAGGCGGCGGACGACGTCCTCGATGTCGGGCTCGTCGATCGTGAGGTCGCGGACGGCCGCCTGCTCGCTGACCGCTGCGAGGACCGCCGCCGCGGTCGTCTCCTCCGGGGCGAACGCGAGCCGCTGGCGCAGCCCGTCCGGCTCGACGTCGACCAGCTTCGCGCCGGGGACGGAGTCCAGCGGGGGCGACGGCTCGTGCAGGTCCAGGGTCATCACCCGGTCGGCGCCGACCCGGGCGGCCAGTCCGGCGAGCGAGCCGTCGTACGCCTTCCGCCCGCGGTCGACGACGATGATCCGCTCGCACAGCCGCTGGACGTCGTCCATGTCGTGGGTGGTGAGCAACAGCGTCGTCCCGTGCGCCGCCCGCTGCTCGGCGAGGAAGACCCGCAGCCGCTCCTTGCTGAGCACGTCGAGGCCGATGGTCGGCTCGTCGAGGATGAGCAGTTCCGGCGAGTGCAGCAGCGCGGCGGCGATCTCGCCGCGGATCCGCTGGCCGAGCGAGAGCTGACGGACGGGAGTGTCGAGAAACACCCCGAGGTCCAGCCGGTCGACCAACTCGTCGCGGCGGGCCCGCCACGTCGCCTCGGGGAGCCGGTGGATCGCGGCGAGGGTGCGGTACGAGTGCGCCAGCGGCAGGTCCCACCACAGCTGCGAGCGCTGGCCGAACACCACCCCGATCCGGCGGGCGAGCGCTTTGCGGCGGCGCACCGGTTCCACCCCGCAGGTGCGCACTGTCCCCGAGGTTGGCGTCAGGATGCCGGTCAGCATCTTGATCGTCGTCGACTTGCCGGCTCCGTTCGCCCCGATGTACCCGACCGCCGACCCGGCGGTGACGTCGAAGCTCAGCCCGTCGACGGCCCGGACGGTCCGGCGGGACCGTCGCAGCCTCCCTGCGGGGACGCGGACGGTGAACTCGCGACACAGCCGCCGTACGGTGATGATCACGATCCAGCTCCCTTGTAGTGCCGAAGCCCGGTCCGCCAGCCCGCGAGCGCGGCACTCCACGCCGCGACCGCGGCGAGCGGCGTGCACCAGCCCAGCCACTGCGGCAGCCAGGCCGGTCCCGGTAACTCGAGGAGGACGAGTGCCGGCAGGTACGCAACGAACGCCGCGGGCACGACGAAGGTGAAGAACGCCCGCAGTGGGACGGCGAAGACGCTCGCCGGGAAGGACGCCGCGTAGCTGCCGCCGTAGGTGAACGCGTTGGCGAACTCGCGTCCCTCGACCAGCCAGAACTGGACTGCCGCTGCGATCACGAACATCGCCGCGAAGATCGCGGTGCCGGCGAGTGGGGTGATGACCAGCAGCAGCACGCGGCCGGGCGTCCAGTCGATGTCGTTCAGCGGCAACGCCACGGCGAGCACCGCCACGGCCACTGCGGTCCGGCCGAGGCGGCGCAGCGAGATGTCGCTGGTGACGAGTTGGGCAAGCACCGGCAGCGGCCGCAGCAGGAACGCGTCCAGGGTGCCCGCCCGCAGGTAGGTGGGCAGTTCGTCAAGGTGGCCGACGACCAGGTCCGCGAGCGAGAATGCCAGCGTCGCCAGCGCGTAGAGCAGGGCGACGCCGGCGAAGTCCAGCCCGCCCAGGGCGTCGATGTTGCTGAAGATGATGTAGATCTCGCCGAACTCGACGAGACCGACACCGATGGCGCCGAGCACGTCCAGCACGAACGAGCGCCGGTAGGCCGTCTGGGAGCGCAGCCGCGATCCGAGCAGGACCCGGTACGGACGGAGACCGTCCCGCGCGCGGCGGACGACCGGAAGCCGCTCAGCCACCCTGGACCACCAGCTTTCGCGCGCCGGCGGCGAACACCAGCCTGCCGGCGCCGAGCAGGACCGCCAGCCACGCCACCTGGATGCCGATCACCGTGGCTGCCGCGAGGCCGTGGGCCCGGCCGGTGACCACATCGATCGGCGCCTGGATGATCGACGGGAACGGCGTGGCATGGGCGACCGCGGCCAGCCAGCCGGGAAACCAGTGCACCGGCAGTAGATGGCCGCTGAGCAGGCCGCTGGTGAGCACGTACAGCGTCATCACGCCGCGGA
>JBMCTR010000226.1:0-4154 GCA_048622955.1 Actinomycetota bacterium | reverse complement strand
GTGCCGACGAACTCCTCGAACTCCGCGACGCACGTCTCGTCGGCGAACTCCGCGACCGCCTCGTCGCCCGGGTATTCGTCGCCGCCGGTCATCTCCGCCGACGCGAAGACCTCGTCGCTGTGGCTCTCGGAGCACGGGACGGCGCGCACCTGGCTGATCTCGTCTCCCTCGGCGAACCCGTCCAGGCAGTCGCCGATGCGCAACTCGAAGACGTCGATGTCGGTCGGCTCGAGCAACTCCCCGTCGTCATCACGCTCCACGTCGCCTCCGCACGCCGCCACGACGAGCGTGGTCAGGACGGCGACGACGCCGCCGCGTGCTGCTCGGGCCATGCTGTTCACGCCGGTGTCCCCTCATCGTCTCGAGTCGTCTGGCCCCGTACTCAATCATGCGCCGCTCACCGGGTGAAGGTGGACCGGCACAATGGCTGCCATGCCTGGTCTCGAACCGGCCCTCGCCGACCGGCTGAAGCGCGACGCCGACGGCCTGGTGGCCGCCGTCGCGCAACAGTACGACACGGGAGAGGTGCTCATGCTCGCCTGGATGGACGACGAGGCCCTGCGCCGCACCCTGGATACCGGGCTGGCGACCTACTGGAGCCGCAGCCGCCGCGGGTACTGGGTGAAGGGCGAGAGCTCCGGCCACTGGCAGCGGGTGCGCGAGGTACGGCTCGACTGCGACGGCGACGCCGTCCTGCTGAAGGTGGACCAGCAGGGACCGGCCTGCCATACCGGAGCGCGCAGTTGCTTCGACGACGGCCTGGTGACCGCGGGAAGCGAGGCGGCGTCGTGACCGCGAGCCCCGACCTCGAAACCTTCCGGATCCTCGCGAAGGACCGCCGCGTGATACCGGTGACCCGGCGGCTGCTGGCCGACGGGGAGACCCCCGTGGGCGTGTACCAGAAGCTGGCAGCCAACCGGCCGGGGACATTCCTGCTCGAGTCGGCCGAGCACGGCGGGGTGTGGTCCCGGTACTCGTTCGTGGGAGCGCACTCCGCCGCGGTGCTGTCGGAGCGCGGCGGCACCACCGTGTGGCACGGCAACCCGCCGGTCGGGATGCCGTCCGGATGCGGCCCGTGGGAGGCCATCGCCGGCACCCTCGCCGCGCTGCACACGCCCCGTCTGCCCGACCTGCCGCCGCTGACCGGTGGCCTGGTGGGGTTCATCTCCTACGACGCGGTGCGCCGGCTAGAGCGGCTGCCGTCCCTGGCCGCGGACGACCTCGAGCTACCCGAGATCGCCTTCCTGCTGGCGACGGACCTCGCGGTGCTCGACCACGAGGACGGCACGATCCTGCTGGTTGCCAACGCCGTGAACTGGGACGACAGCGACGAGCGGGTGGACGAGGCGTGGGCGGACGCGGTGCGCCGGCTCGACCGGATGACCGCGCAGCTGGCCGGCCCCACGCCGTCGTCGGTCGCGGAGTACGACCCGGACGCCGCACCCGTGTTCGCGAGCAACACGGCCGAGCCGGAGTACCTCGCCGCGATCGAGCGCGCCAAGGAGGAGATCCGCGCGGGCGAGGCGTACCAGATCGTCGTCGCCCAGCGGTTCGAGGTCCCGGCGGCGGCCGACGCGCTGGACGTCTACCGGGTGCTGCGCCGCGAGAACCCGAGCCCGTACATGTACCTGCTGCGGATCCCGGGGCCCGACGGCGGCGGCGACGGCTCGTTCGACATCGTCGGCTCGAGCCCGGAGGCGCTGGTCAAGGTGACCGGCGACCGGGCCATGACGCTGCCGATCGCGGGCAGCCGGTGGCGGGGCGACACCCCGGAGGCCGACGCCGCGCTGGCGAGCGACCTGCTCGGCGATCCCAAGGAACTGGCAGAGCACGTGATGCTGGTGGACCTGGCGCGCAACGACCTGGGCCGGGTCTGCGTTCCGGGCACGGTCGAGGTGGTGGACTTCATGGCGGTGCGGCGGTACAGCCACGTCATGCACCTCGAGTCGACGGTGCTGGGCCAGGTGGCACCCGGGCGGACGGCACTGGACGTGCTGGCCGCGTGCTTCCCGGCCGGCACGCTCTCCGGTGCACCCAAGCCGCGTGCGATGGAGATCATCGAGGGGTTGGAGCCTACACGCCGAGGGCTCTACGGCGGCGTCGTCGGGTATCTCGACTTCGCGGGCGACCTGGACGTCGCGATCGCGATCCGGACCGCGCTGCTGCGCGACGGCCGGGCGTACGTCCAGGCAGGCGGCGGGATCGTCGCCGACTCGGAGCCGGCCGCGGAGTACCGGGAGAGCCGGAACAAGGCGGCGGCGGTGCTGAAGGCGGTCGCGGTCGCCGAGTCGATGCGGCCGGTGTCCCCCGAATGAGGCCGGACGTCCGCGGGTACGCCGCCGCGCTCGGGGCGCTGGCCGCGGGTGGGCTGCTGTGCCTGGCCGCGTCCGCCGTGTCGTGGGGGGAGGCGCGGACGGCTGGTCCGGCGGGAACGTCGGTCTCGGTGACGGGCAGCGAACTGCTGCCGGCCGTCCAGGGAGTCGGGCTGCTCGCACTGGCGGCGGTGCTCGCCGTGCACGCCACGCGGCGGTGGGGGCGGCGAGTGGTTGCCGGCCTGCTGGTGGCCGCCGGCCTCGCCACGGCGGCGTTGGCGTCCCGCATCGCGCTGGAGCTGTCGAGTCGTGTCCTGCAGCACGCCACCGCGCCGTCCGGAGCCGCCGAGCTCAGCGGTGCCTCCTCCAACCCGGCGGGCGTGCTTCTGGCCGTCGCCGGCGGCCTGCTGGTCGCGGCGGCAGGGCTCGCCGTGCTCGTGCGGGGATCGCGCTGGCCGAGCATGGGCGGGCGCTACGTGCGGGCCGCACCGGGTCGCGACAGCGGCACGAGCGGCGGGCGCTCGGCCTGGGAGGCGCTCGACCGCGGCGAGGACCCCACGGCGTGACCTCGATCGGGTACGGAGCCACGCTGGCCTGCAGGGCTGTGCGTCGTGCCGTGGCGTGCGGTGCCGGGATCAGGTGACCCGGCCGCATAGCGCAGCCGGGGCGGCTGCGGCCCTCCGAGTGCGGCAGGCACAATGTCTGGTGTCGAGACGGCGTTCAGAAGGAGACGGCATGGCGACTCCCCGCCAGCACGGCCACACCCCGGCCGCGTGGACCGCGGTACTGATCACGATTGTCGGGTTCTTCGTGGGCGCGCTGGCCGTGGTGCTGCTCAACTGGCCGCTGTTCTGGATCGGAGGTGTCGGCTTGGTCGTTCTCGGCCCGATCGTCGGCAAGGTGATGCAGATGATGGGGCTGGGCAAGGAGCCGGAGTTTCCGCCGCGAACACCGGACCGTGCGCAGTGACGGTCCGGTCGGCGCTCGACAGGACGTGGGTCGGTTGACACCCGGCGGGACCGTCCTGGCTACGCTGGAGCGACCAGGGACCGAGCAAATCGGGGGGACGTAGCGGTGAGTGTTCTCGACGAGATCCTCGAAGGTGTGCGAGCCGACCTCACCGAGCGCCAGCAGCGCGTCCCGCTCGATGAGCTCAAGGCCATCGCCAAGCGGCAGCCCCCGGCGCGCGACCCGATGCCGCTGCTCAAGGGCCCCGGCGTCGCGGTCATCGCGGAGGTGAAGCGGGCGAGCCCGTCGGCGGGGAAGTTCGCCGAGGTCGAGGACCCCGCCTCGCTGGCCCGGGAGTACGAGGCAGGTGGCGCCGCCGCGATCAGCGTGCTGACCGAGCAGCGCCGGTTCGGCGGCACGCTCGCGGACCTGCGCGCCGTGCGTTCGGCGGTGGACGCCCCGGTTCTCTGCAAGGACTTCGTCATGACGAGCTACCAGTTGTGGGAGGCCCGGGCGCACGGCGCCGACCTCGCGCTGCTGCTCGCCGTCATGCTCGACCAGAACGCGCTCGTCTCGCTGATCGAACGGGCCGTGTCGATCGGTCTGACCCCGCTCGTCGAGTGCCACACCGCGGCGGAGGTCGACCGCGCCGTGGTGGCCGGCGCGCGGCTGATCGGGATCAACGCCCGCGACCTGACCACGCTGGAGGTCGACATGACGACCTTCTCACGGCTCGCGCCCTACATCCCCGACGGCGTCGTGACCGTGGCGGAGTCGGGCGTCCGCGGCCCCCGGGACGTCATCGGGCTGGCCCGCGCCGGCGCCGACGCCGTCCTCGTCGGGGAGAGCCTCGTGACACGTGACGAGCCGCGGACGGCCGTCGCGGATCTCGTG
>JBMCTR010000225.1:0-4181 GCA_048622955.1 Actinomycetota bacterium | reverse complement strand
CGGTTCCGGTGAGGCGGTGGGCGGACACCGCGGGCTCCGCGGCCGTCGCCGAGGCGCAGATGAACACCGGGTCGGCCCCGTAGCGGGCGCACACCCGCCGTAGCCGGCGGATCACCTGAGCGACGTGCGAGCCGAACACGCCGCGGTAGGTGTGGCACTCGTCGAGCACGACGAACCGCAGGGATCGCAGGAAACCGGCCCACCGGTGGTGCCGGGGCAGCAGCGACCGGTGCACCATGTCCGGATTGGTGAGCAGGTAGCTCGCGTGGGCGCGTGCGGCATCGCGCGACTCGACGGGCGTGTCGCCGTCGTACGTGGCAGCGACGACGTCCGGCACCCGCAGCGCGTCCAGCGCACGCAGTTGGTCGGCTGCCAGCGCCTTGGTAGGGGCGAGGTACAGCGTCGTCCCGCCGTCGCGGCGCCCGGCCCTGGCGGCGGTCAGCGCAGGGAGCAGGTACGCCAGCGACTTGCCGGACGCAGTGCCGGTGGCCACGACCACGGAACGTCCACTCCACGCCAGGTCGGCGGCCTCGGCCTGGTGGGCCCAGGGCGCCGCGATGCCGGCGCCGCGCAGCCGGTCCCGGACCAGGGGGTCGACCCAGTCGGGCCAGTCGACGGGCTGGCCGTCCCGGGCGGCGAGCACCTGCACATGCGTCACCCGATCCGCGCGGCCGGCGACGAGCGCGGCGGAGAGCTGGCTCGTGACGGGCACGTCAAGCAGTCTCGCACCGGCCAGCCGCACGCAGGCCGCAAGGCTCGTGGTTGAATGCCACGGAGTCCGACGTCTTCTCGGAGGAGGTTGCCGTGGACCTGCGGTTGTCGACTCGGTCACAGGGCGGCCGGACGGTCGTCGAGGTTGGCGGTGAGATCGACGTCTACACGGCACCGAGGCTTCGCGAGCAACTGACCGAGCTTGTCGACTCTGGTCGCTACGACATCGTCGTCGACATGTCCGACGTCGAGTTCCTCGACTCGACCGGGCTCGGCGTGCTCGTCGGCGGGCTCAAGCGGGTCCGGACGCACGAAGGGTCGCTTCACCTCGTGTGCACCCAGGAGAGGCTGTTGAAGATATTCCGGATCACCGGGCTGACCAGGGTCTTCCCCATCCACGACTCGGTCGCCGCTGCGGTGGCGGCCAGCCGGTAGCGGGGCACGGTAGCCGGCCGTGGCAACGGTCGAGCTGAACTTCAGCGCCCGGACGGCGCACGTCCGGACGGTACGGCAGGTCGCGGTGTCGCTGGCGCGGCGGTCCGGTGTCGACGAGCAGTACCTCGAGGAGGTCCGGCTCGCCGTCGGGGAGGCGTGCGGGCTCGTCGTCGCGCTCCACGAGCGGTACTGCCCGGATGCGCCCGTCGCTGTGGCCATCGAGGACTCGGCCGGCCTGACCGTCTCCATACGCAGCGACGTGGCACTGACCCCGGCGCGCGGCAGGGACGCCGTCGAGGTCGTTTCCGCGGCGGCGGGCCAGGACTCCGGAGAGTTGCCGGCCGCCGCATCGCTGGCGGTGGTGTGGGAACTGGTGCCGCGGCTGGACCTGATCACCTCCGAGGACGGCGTGAGCCTGACCATGGTCTGGCCCGCGGGACGGCCCGGCGGCGGGTAGACCGCTGCGGCCGGGGTTTCCGGAACCCCGTGACCGGAGGCCGCACCAAGCAAGTACACTCCAGCACGTCGGGTCGGTCGCGTTGCGACGCGCGTGACCTTGGGATCTTAACCGTTGGACCTCGAACCCGCCGCGCTGTCGCGTGTGCGGGGATCGGGTGATTGAAGCCGGCCCTCGTCCGCAACGGTGGGGAGAGGGCCACGTCGAGGAGGACGAATGACCGGGCCAATCCTCGCCCAGGAGGGTGACTCGGTGATCTCGCTGACCGGGCCGAACCTCTCCTATGTGGCCGTCGTCGCCTTGGTGGCGCTGGCGGCTCTCGTGATGGCGGCGCTGTTCCGCCGGGAGGTTCTGGCGGCAGGCGAGGGCACCGAGAAGATGCAGGCCATTGCGCACGCGGTCCAGGAGGGCGCCGCGGCGTACCTGAACCGGCAGTTCCGGACGCTGAGCGTGTTCGTGGTGCTCGTGTTCGGCTTGCTGTTCCTGCTGCCCGCCGACACTGGTGTGCGCATCGGCCGTTCGCTGTTCTTCGTCGTCGGCGCGCTCTTCTCGGCGGCCGTCGGTTACCTGGGGATGTGGCTGGCGGTGCGCGCAAACGTGCGGGTCACCGCCGCAGCCCGGGACGAGGGCCGGGATCCGGCGATGCGGATTGCGTACCGGACCGGGGGCGTCGTGGGCATGTCCACGGTGGGACTGGGACTGCTCGGGGCTGCCGTCGTCGTGCTCATGTTCCGCGCCGACGCTCCGCAGGTGCTGGAGGGGTTCGGCCTCGGTGCCGCCATGCTGGCCATGTTCATGCGTGTCGGCGGCGGGATCTTCACCAAGGCGGCCGACGTGGGTGCCGACCTGGTCGGCAAGGTGGAGCAGCACATCCCCGAGGACGACCCCCGCAACGCCGCGGTGATCGCGGACAACGTGGGCGACAACGTCGGAGACTGCGCGGGGATGGCGGCCGACCTGTTCGAGTCGTACGCCGTGGTGCTCGTCGCGGCGCTGATTCTGGGCAGCGCGACGTTCGGCACGGAGGGTCTGGTGTTCCCGCTGGTGGTGCCGGCGATCGGAGCGCTGACCGCGGTGCTCGGCATTTACCTCACGCGCCCGCGCGAGGGCGAGAACGGGTTGCGCACGATCAACCGGGCGTTCTACATGTCGGCGCTTGCCGGTGCCGTGCTGAGCGGCATTGCCGCGTACATCTACCTGCCGGGCTCGTTCATCGAACTGAGCGGCGCCATCGACCACGACGGCGACCCGCGGCTGCTGGCCACGGCCGCGGTCATCATCGGCATCGCTCTCGCAGGCGTGATCTTGATGCTCACCGGCTACTTCACGGGCACCGACCGGCGTCCGGTCCGGGACATCGGGCGGATGTCCCAGACCGGCCCGGCGACCGTGATCCTGTCCGGCGTCGCGATGGGGATGGAGTCGGCCGTCTACACCGCCCTGGTCATCGGCGCGGCGGTGTACGGTGCGTTCCTGCTCGGCGGTGGGTCGGTGCTGCTGTCGCTGTTCCTGATCGCTCTTGCCGGAACGGGCCTGCTGACGACGGTCGGCGTCATCGTCGCGATGGACACCTTCGGCCCGGTGGCCGACAACGCCCAGGGCATCGCCGAGATGTCCGGCGAGGTGGAGGGCGAGGGCGCCCAGATTCTCACCGAACTGGACGCCGTCGGCAACACGACGAAGGCCGTCACCAAGGGCATCGCGATCGCCACGGCGGTGCTCGCCGCGACGGCACTGTTCGGGTCGTACATGGACACGATCCGGCAGGCCGCGGCGGACGTCGGGGTGGACACCGAGGGGCTCGCCCAGTTCACCCGTGAGGTCGTCTCACCGAACGTGCTGCTCGGCGTCATGCTCGGCGCGATGGTGGTGTTCCTGTTCTCCGGGTTGGCGATCAACGCGGTTGGCCGGGCGGCCGGCGCGGTGGTGTTCGAGGTGCGGCGGCAGTTCCGGGAGATCCCCGGGATCATGGACGGCACGACGCGCCCGGAGTACGGCCGCGTGGTCGACATCGTCACCAGGGACGCGCAGCGCGAGCTCGCCACCCCTGGGCTGCTGGCCGTGATGGCTCCGATCGCTGTGGGCTTCGGCCTCGGCGTCGGTCCGCTCGCCGGCTACCTGGCCGGTGTCATCGCTGCCGGCGTGCTGATGGCCGTGTTCCTGGCCAACTCGGGCGGCGCGTGGGACAACGCCAAGAAGCTGGTCGAGGACGGTTACTACGGCGGCAAGGGCTCGGCCGCACATGAGGCGACCGTGATCGGCGACACCGTGGGCGACCCGTTCAAGGACACCGCCGGGCCGGCGCTCAACCCGTTGATCAAGGTGATGAACCTGGTGTCGCTGCTCATCGCCCCGGCGGTGGTGATGCTGTCGGTCGGCGAGGACCAGAACGACATGCTGCGCTACACGATCTCCCTGGTGGCCGCTGCGACCATCGTCGGCGCGGTCTGGGCGACCAAGCGGCGGCCCGCGACCATCGAGTCGGAGCCCGAGACCGCCGACGAGGTGGTGGCCTGACGGCTCGCCCGCATTGATCACGTTAACCACCCGGTTGGGTCCTTGACCAGGCCAATTGGCC
>JBMCTR010000224.1:0-4188 GCA_048622955.1 Actinomycetota bacterium | reverse complement strand
GCGACAGGGTCCCGGTCTCGGCGGCCGGCCCGGTGGTCGCGGGCGCGGCGGTACGGCCGGAGCGTTCGGCCGCCCGGGCGGCAAGCCGACGAAGGGCCGCAAGAGCCGGCGGCAGAAGCGCCAAGAGGTCGAGAACATGCAGGCTCCCTCCGTCGGAGGGGTGCGGGTGCCGCGTGGCAACGGGCAGACGATCAGGCTGCCTCGCGGCGCCTCGCTGACCGACTTCGCCGAGCGCATCGACGCCGAGCCCGGCGCGCTGGTGCAGGCGTTGTTCCACCTCGGCGAGATGGTCACGGCGACCCAGTCGGTCGACGAGGACACCTTCCACCTGCTCGGCGAGGAGCTCGGCTACGACCTGCAGATCGTGTCCCCGGAGGACGAGGACCGCGAGCTGCTGGAGTCGTTCGCGATCGACTTCGAGGACGAGGACGACCGCCACGCCATGCCGCGACCGCCGGTCGTCACGGTCATGGGTCACGTCGACCACGGCAAGACGAAGCTGCTCGACGCGATCCGGGACGCCGACGTCGTCGCCGGTGAGGCCGGCGGCATCACGCAGCACATCGGCGCGTACCAGATCCACGTCAAGCACGACGGCGACGACCGGGCGATCACGTTCATCGACACCCCGGGACACGAGGCGTTCACGGCGATGCGTGCGCGCGGGTCGCAGGTGACCGACATCGTGATCCTCGTGGTGGCGGCCGACGACGGCGTGATGCCGCAGACCATCGAGGCGCTCAACCACGCGCAGGCGGCGGGCGTCCCCATCGTGGTCGCGGTGAACAAGATCGACGTGCCGGGTGCCAACCCGGGCAAGGTCCGCCAGCAGCTCACCGAGTACGGCCTGGTGGCCGAGGAGTACGGCGGCGAGACGATGTTCGTGAACCTGTCGGCGCTGCGCCGCGAGGGCATCGACGACCTTCTCGAGGCCGTGCTGCTGACCGCCGACGCCGCCCTCGACCTGCGGGCGAACGCGGACATGCAGGCGAGGGGGGTCGCGATCGAGGGCCACCTCGACAAGGGCCGCGGCCCCGTCGCGACGGTGCTGGTCCAGCGCGGGACGCTGCACCCGGGCGACTCGATCGTCACCGGGCAGTCCCACGGCCGGGTGCGGGCGATGCTCGACGAGCACGGCCAGCCCATCGAGGAGGCCGAGCCGGCCCGTCCGGTGCAGGTGCTGGGCCTGACGAACGTGCCCGGCGCCGGCGACAAGTTCCTCGTCGCCGACGACGACCGCACGGCGCGGCAGATCGCGGAGAAGCGTGAGGCGATGGAGCGCAACGCCGCCCTCGCCAGGGCCCGCAAGCGGGTGTCGCTGGAGAGCTTCCTGGCCGAGTCCAAGGTCGAGACGCTGAACCTGATCATCAAGGGCGACGGCTCCGGCTCGGTCGAGGCGCTCGAGGAGGCGCTGCTGAAGATCGACGTCGGCGAGGAGGTCAACCTGCGGATCATCGACCGCGGAGTCGGTGCCGTGACCGAGACCAACGTGATGCTGGCGTCCGCGTCCGATGCGATCATCGTCGCGTTCAACGTGCGGCCGCAGGGCAAGGCGGCGGAGCTCGCCGACCGCGAGGGCGTCGAGATCCGGTACTACTCGGTCATCTACCAGGTGACCGACGAGATCGAGGCGGCCCTGAAGGGCATGCTCAAGCCGGAGTTCGAGGAGGTGCAGCTCGGCACCGCGGAGGTCCGCGAAGTCTTCCGGTCCTCGCGGTTCGGCAACATCGCCGGCTGCATGGTCACCGGCGGCACGATCCGCCGCAACACGAAGGCGCGGGTCATCCGCGACGGCGTCGTCGTGGGCGAGGGCATGTCGGTCAGCTCGCTGCGCCGGGAGAAGGACGACGTCACCGAGGTGCGGGACGGCTTCGAGTGCGGCATCAACCTGGGGTCGTTCAACGACATCCAGATCGGTGACGTCATCGAGACCTTCGAGACCCGCGAGAAGCCCCGCAGCTAGCCGGAATGAGGTTCGATCACGTGGAGTAGGTTGCCCGGCGCCGCGGTAGGGGCATGCGCCTGCCGCGGTGCCGGCGAACCTACTGCACGTGATCGACCGACGGTCCGGGGGACGGAAGGGCCATGTTCATCGGGACGCTGAGCTTCGACCTGCTGCTCGGCGATGTGCGCTCACTGAAACAGAAGCGGTCGGTCGTCCGGCCGATCGTCGCGGAACTGCGGCGCAAGCTCGAGGTGAGCGCCGCGGAGGTCGGCTTCCTGGACGTGTACCGGCGCGCGGAGATCGGCGTGGCCATCGTGGCGGCCGACGCGGGCCACTGCCGGAAGGTGCTCGACGCGGCCGAACGGCTGGTCGCGGACCGGCCGGAGATCGAGCTGCTGTCGGCGCACCGCACCTTGCACAATGACCGTGACTACGAGGGGGCGTACGACGATGGGTGACCGCACCCGAAGCCGCCGGCTGGCCGACCGCATCCAGCAGATCGTCGCGGAGACCCTGCGGCTGCGGGTCAAGGACCCGCGGCTCGGGTTCATCACGGTGACCGACGCCCGGGTCACCGGCGACCTGCGGGAGGCGACGGTCTTCTACACGGTGTACGGCGACGAGCGCGAACAGGCCGCGACGGCCGCCGCGCTCGAGAGCGTCAAGGGGCTGCTGCGCTCCGAGGTCGGGCGGCAGACCGGCGTCAAGTTCACCCCCACCCTCGAGTTCGTCCCCGACGCCGTGCCGGACAGCGCCGCGAACATCGAGGACCTGCTCCGCAGGGCCAAGGAGGCAGACGAGGAGGTGGCGCGGTCCGCGGCGCGCGCGTCGTACGCGGGGGAGGCGGACCCGTACCGCAGGCCGGCCGACGCGGACCGCGACGAGGACGACAGCGCGTGACCGACGGGCTGCTCGTCGTCGACAAGCCCGCGGGGTGGACGTCGCACGACGTGGTCGCGAAGGTCCGCAAGCTGGCCGACACCCGGCGGGTGGGCCATGCCGGCACGCTGGACCCGATGGCCACCGGAGTGCTGGTGCTCGGCGTCGGACGCGCCACCCGGCTGCTGGGCCACCTGACGCTGTCGGACAAGGCCTACCTCGCGACGATCAGGCTCGGTGCGAGCACGGTGACCGACGACGCCGAGGGCGAGGTCACCGGCGGCGGCGACGCGTCGCAGGTGAGCCGCGCGGCGCTGGAGAAGGCGGCCGGTGCCCTGACCGGCGAGATCCAGCAGGTGCCGAGCGCGGTCTCCGCGATCAAGGTCGACGGCGTCCGGTCCTACGCCCGCGCCCGGAAGGGCGAGGACGTCGCGCTCGCGCCGCGACCGGTGACCGTCCACCGGTTCGACATCGGCGACGTTCGCGCCGACGGGCCGTACCTGGACGTGGACGCGACGATCGAGTGCTCGTCCGGGACGTACGTCCGCGCGCTGGCCCGCGACCTCGGGGCCGCCCTGGGCGTGGGCGGCCACCTCACCGCGCTGCGCCGGACCCGGGTGGGGCCGTACGACGTGACGATGGCCCGTACGATCGACCAACTGGCGGAGCGGGTCGAGGTCGTCGCGCTAGAGGAGGCGGCGGCCGCTGCGTTCCCCAGGCTCGACGTCGACGCCGAGACCGCTCGCCGCGTGGCCCACGGCGTGCCGCTGCCCGCGACGGGCCAGGGTGCCCGCCCGGTGGCGGTGTTCGGGCCGGACGGCACGCTGCTGTCGTTGGTCGAGGACCGGGGGCCGCGCGCCAAGCACCTGGCGGTGTTCGCGTCCCCGTGAGCCCGCCGGGACATCCGCTTCCTTACCGTTGCCCTGGACGCGGCGAGGAAGCTTGTGGTTGCTGACGACCCGGCAACGAGGAAGCTGTTTGGTTGGAGGAGGATGCGAATGGCGGTCTGGCGCTCGCCGGCCGAGGTGCCGGCCGACCTCGGCCGCACGGTCGTGACGATCGGGGTTTTCGACGGCGTCCACCGCGGGCACCAGGTGGTCCTGGACCGGGCGGCGCGGCATGGCCGCGAGGCCGGCCTCCCGGTGGTGGCGGTGACGTTCCACCCGAACCCGATGGAGGTGCTTCGCCCCGACGCGGCGCCACCGGCGCTGTCGGCGGTCGATCACCGCGCCGACCTGCTGCAGGCCGCCGGCGCCGACCATGTGCTGGTGCTGCCGTTCGACAAGGCCCGCGCGCAGCAGCCGGCCGCGGAGTTCGTCGCCGACATCCTGGTCGGGCGGCTCGGGGCGCGCGCCGTCGTGGTG
>JBMCTR010000223.1:0-4190 GCA_048622955.1 Actinomycetota bacterium | reverse complement strand
ACCTACTACGGCCTCTACACCAGCCTGCCCAAGGCCGGCATCGATCTCGTGTCGCCCCGGCACGAGAGTTCGGCCGCGCACATGGCCGGCGCGTACGCCCGGATCACCGGGCGCCTGGGCGTGTGCATGGCGAGCAACGGCCCGGGTGTGGCCAACATCCTCCCCGGTGTCGCGGTGGAGAACGCCGAGGGCAACCGGGTTCTGCTCATCACCTCCAGTCGCCGCTCCGGGATCGGCTATCCCGATCGCGGCGGCACCTACCAGTACTTCAACCAGGTCGGCGTCACGAAGCCCATGACGAAGTGGTCGGGGACGGCTCCCTCGCGCGACCGCATCCCTGAACTGCTGAGGCGGGCACTCCGCATCAGCTACCAGGGACGGCCCGGTGTCGTGCACCTCGACGTCCCGGAGGACGTTCTCAACGGGGTCGCCGACACCGACGACGCCATGGTCCGCCCGCCACACACGTACCGAAGGACGACGCGTCTGCAGCCGGATCCCGCGCTGGTCGCCGAAGCGGCGCAGCTGCTGCGCACCGCCGACGCGCCGTTGATCCATGCCGGCAACGGCATCTACCACTCCGGGGCGGAAGCCGAGCTCGCCGCACTGGCCGAAGCGCTCGGCGCACCGGTGACCACCAGTTGGGCAGGTCGCGGCGCGATCGCGGAGACGGCGCCGCAGGCGATCCCGATGACCGCGATCGACCTGGTCGACCAGGTCCGAAACGACGCCGACGTCGTGCTGACCATCGGCTCCCGGTTGGGCGAGACCGACTGGTGGGGCAAGGCCCCCAACTGGGCGGCACCCTCCCGGCAGCGCCACGTCCAGGTGGACGTGGACGAGGAGATCCTCGGGCTCAACAAGCCGGTCGATCTGGCCGTCCTCGGTGACGCACAGGCGACGTTGAGCGCTCTGCTCGAGGCGCTGCAGGGGCCTGACGGCGACGACCGGGTACGGCCGGCCGGACGGAGCGGTCGCCTCGAGGCCTACGCGGAGCGCCGCACGAAGATTCGTACCGGACTCGACAAGGCACTCGCCGACACCCGCAACCCCATGCATCCCGCGCATGCCGCAGCGGTCGCCCAGGATGTGCTGCCGGAGGACACGATCTGGGTCTTCGATGGCGGCAACACGACGGTGTGGGCGAACTTCTACCACGAGGCCCGGGTGCCGCGATCGCTGCTGTCGACGTTCAAGTTCGGCATGCTCGGCGCCGGCGTCGGGCAGGCGCTCGGTGCACAGGTGGCCGCGCCGGACCGCCAGGTCTGCTGCATCATCGGCGACGGCGCGTTCGGCATGCATCCGCAGGAGATCGAGACGGCGGTCCGGAACGGACTTCCGGCGCTCTTCCTGGTCCTCGTCGACCGCCAGTGGGGCATGGTCAAGATGTCGCAGCAGATCGCCGCCAAGCCGGTGAAGACGATCGCGACGAAGATGCTGCTCAACAAGTCCCTCGGGGATGACGAGATCATTTACGCGGACTTCGCCGAGATCCGCTACGACGACCTGGCGAGATCGATGGGAGCGTACGGCGAGCGCGTCGCCGGGCCGGACGACCTCGGCCGGGCGATCCGGCGCTGTGTCGAGACGGAGGGTCCCGCAGTGATCCATGTGGACGTGGATCGGGTGGAACACCTGTGGGCGCCCGGACTGCGGACGTTCAAGAAGATGCATCAGGAGCCCGGATCGTGATCGAAAGCATCGGGCACGTCGTCGCGACCGCCGCGGTCACCCCGGACGACGCCAGCCTCAACTTCAACCCCGGCACGATCCTGCTGCTCAACATCATTTTGGGCCTCGTGATGTTCGGGGTCGCACTCGACGTCGAGGTCGCCGACCTGAAGGCACTCGCCCGCACCCCCAGAGCCGCCCTGGTGGGATGGGCCGCCCAGTTCGGGGCGCTGCCGGCCCTGACGTACCTCCTCACCCAGGTGATCGACCCGACACCCTCGATCGCGCTCGGCATGATCCTCGTGGGCTCATCGCCGGGCGGCAACATCTCCAACTTCATCACCCACCTGGCCAAGGGCAACACGATGCTGTCCATCGGGATGACCGGAGTCTCCACGCTCGCGGCGATCGTGTTCACCCCGCTCAACTTCGCGTTCTGGGGATCGCTGGACCCCGACACCAACGCGCTGCTGCAGTCGGTGAGCCTCAACCCGTGGGAACTCGTCGCCACCATCGCTCTACTGCTCGGCCTGCCGGTGGCGATCGGGATGACGCTGCGGGCCCGGCGCCCCGAGCTGGCCAAACGGCTGTACCGCCCGATGAAGTTCGGCTCGATGGTCTTCTTCCTGGTGTTCGTGGTTGCCGCCCTGGCCGCGAACTTCCAAAACTTCCTCGACTACGTGGGGTTCGTCGCCGTGGCGGTCTTCCTGCACACCGCCATCGCGCTGCTGTCGGGATACGCCGCCGCCACCGGAGTGCGGCTGCCCGAACGCGACCGCCGCGCCATCTCCATCGAGATCGGCATCCAGAACTCGGCACTGTCGCTGGCCCTGATCTTCAACTTCTTCGACGGCCTTGGCGGGATGGCTCTGGTTGCCGCCTGGTGGGGCATCTGGCACATCGTCTCCGGGATGTCGGTGGCGGCGTTCTGGAGTCGCCGGCCAACCGTTCGAGCTGCCGAGGTGGCCGACGAGGCTGGGACATGAACGCACCACCCCCGGCAACCGTCCTGGTGACGGGAGGGTGCGGCTACCTCGGCAGCCTCGCCGTTGCGGCGCTGGCCGACCGCGTGCAGCGGGTGGTCGCATTCGACGTACGCGCTCCGCAACAGCCACACCCGGCAGTGACGTACGAGATCGGCGACATCCGCTCCAGCGACCTGCGCGAACTTCTTCGCCGGCACGAGGTCGAGGCCGTCGTCCACCTGGCCGCGGTCGTGAGCCCGCCCCGCGACATGGACGTCCGGACGTTGCACGACATCGAAGTAGGCGGAGCCGCCCGGCTCCTCGAGGCGTGCGTGTCGGCCGGGGTGCGGCACGTGACCGTCGCATCGTCCGGAGCGGCGTACGGCTACCACGAGACGAATCGCGGGCGGTGGCTCACCGAGGAGGACCCGGTGCGAGGGAGCGAGCGGTTTGCGTACTCCCGGCACAAGGCCGAGGTCGAGGAACTGCTCGCGGCCTACCGCCGGTCCCACCCAGAGTTCGCCCAACTCGTGCTGCGGCCGGGCACCATCCTGGGTGAACACACGAGCAACCAGATCACCGACCTGTTCGAGAAGCCTGTGATCTTGGACCTGTGGGGAGTCGATGTCCCGTTCGTGTTCGTCTGGGACCGCGACGTGGCGGAGATCATCGCGCACGGCGTCAGCGAGAGCATCGCCGGTATCTTCAACGTCGCGGGCGACGGGATCGTCACCCTGGCCGACATCGCCCGCATCGAAGGCGTACGCCGGTTGCCGTTGCCTCCCAGCCTGCTGAGCGGTGCTCTTGCCGTACTCCACCGGCTCCGGCTCACGCAGTACGGCCCGGAGCAGGTCGACTTCCTGCGCTACCGGCCCGTGTTGGCCAACGACCGGCTCAAGCAGGTGTTCCCCGGGCTGCCGAGCAGGACGAGCCGAGAGGTGTACGAGATTTATCGCGGCGGGCGCTCGGCTCGGGAGGCGCATCGTGGCTGATCCCCGGGTAGCGCTCGTGACGGGGGCGGCCGGCCAGATCGGCACGGCACTGCTGCGCCGGCTCGCCGCTGAAGGGTTCCACACCGCCGGAACCGACCTGGCTCCTGAACCCCCTCCGCCCGTGGCGGACGTCGTCGGCCTGTGGTTGCCTGGCGACGTCACCGAACTCGCCGACATGCAGCACGTGGTGGCCGAGGTGCTGCGGCGGTGGAGCCGGCTCGACGTCCTCGTGGTCAACGCCGGGGTCACGGCGATCGGCACCTTCGCCGACACCTCTGACGAGGCGTTCAGCCGTGTGATGGACGTGAACTTCCACGGTGCCCTCCGAATCACCCGGGCGGCCCTGCCCGCGCTGCGGGAGTCGCGCGGCCGGATCGCGGTGCTCTCCAGTGTGGCCGGCTTCGCTCCGGTGGCCGGACGACCGGCCTACACGGCCAGCAAGCACGCGCTCACCGGGTTGTTCGAGTCGATCCGCCACGAGTTGGCGGCCGACGACGTCGGGCTGACGATGATCTACCCGTCCTTCCTGCGCACGCCGCCGGCCGATCTCAACAGCGAGCGC
>JBMCTR010000222.1:0-4194 GCA_048622955.1 Actinomycetota bacterium | reverse complement strand
GGGCCGCTGCGCGGGTACCTGGTGATCGACCTCACGAAGGCGCTGGCCGGGCCGCACGCGAGCATGATGCTGGCCGACATGGGCGCTCGAGTGATCAAGGTCGAGCTGCCCGGGCAGGGGGACGACTCACGCGGGTGGGGGCCGCCGTTCGTGGGACCCGAGGACGACCCGGAGAACGCCGTGTCGACGTACTTCCTGTCCTGCAACCGGAACAAGGAGTCGGTGACGGCCGACCTGAAGAGCGAGGAAGGCCGGGACCTGTTCACCCGGCTGGTCGAGCGCGCGGACGTGCTCGTCGAGAACTACCGGCCCGGCGCGCTCGACCGGCTCGGGCTCGGCGCGGAGCGCCTGCAGGAGCTCAACCCGCGGCTCGTGGTGCTGTCGATCACTGGCTTCGGCCCGGACGGCCCCGAGGGAGGACGGGCCGGCTACGACCAGATCGCCCAGGGCGAGGCGGGGCTGATGTCGCTGACCGGGCCACCCGGCGAGCCGACCCGGGTCGGAGTGCCGATCGCGGACCTGCTCGCGGGCATGTACGGCGCCTCCGGCGTGCTGGCCGCCCTGCTCGACCGCGAGCGCACCGGAAAGGGCACGGTGGTGCGCACGTCGCTGCTGGCGGCGGTCGTCGGCGTGCACGCGTTCCAGGGCACCCGGTGGACCGTCGCGGGGGAGGTGCCCGGCGGCTCGGGTAACCACCACCCGTCGATCGCGCCGTACGGGATGTTCCACACCGCGGACGCGCCGATCCAGGTGGCCGTCGGCTCCGAGTCGCAGTGGCGGGCGTTCGCGCCGGTGGTCGGGCTGGATCCGGACGACCCGAGGTTCGCCGCCAACCGGGACCGGATCGCCCACCGCGAGGAGCTGCTCGCCGCCATCGAGGGGGCGTTCGCCGCAGCTTCCGCCGGCCAGTGGCTGGCGCGCCTGGACGAGGTCGGTGTGCCCGCAGGGCGGGTGCGCACGCTGGACGAGGTCTACACCTGGGAGCAGACGCGCTCCCAGGGCCTGGCCATCACCGTGGACCATCCGGTCCTGGGGCCCATCGAACTGCCGGGCCCGCCGCTGCGGTTCGACGGCAGGACCGGAGGGCGGACGACCCATGCGGCTCCGCCGGCTCTCGGCCAGCACAACGAGCAGGTGCGGGCCTGGCTGCGCGACACGTGAGAGCGCGTACGTCCCAAAGTCCCTGGCATTCGGTGCGGCCGCAGGCTAGGGTCGCGGCTCGTGAGCTTGCAGCCAGACCGCGCACTCGGCACCCCGGACTTCGGGCACGACGACGGGTCGCCCGACCCTGGGGTGACCGCTGCGCTGACCGCGTACGCCCACGGTGACGGCGGGTCCGCCGACGTCCTGAACGCCCTGGCCGCCGGCCGGTTGCTCGTCCCCGTCGTGGCCGTCGCCGAGACGGGGGAGACGCCGGCAGAGGGCGGAAGACGCGAGAGGACGTCCCACATGGCGTCGGTGTCCACGATCGGGCGCGACGGGCGGCGCGGGCTGCTGGCGTTCACGTCCGTGGAGACCATGCGGAGGTGGAACCCGGCAGCGCGACCGGTGCCGGTGACCTCCCGGCGGGCGGCCGAGTCCGCGCTGGCCGACGGCGCGGAAGCGCTGGTCATCGATCTCGCCGGCCCGGTGACGTTCGCGGTGGACGCGGGGGAACTGCGAGCGCTCGCCGCCGGCTGGCGACCTCTCGGCGACGAGCACGGCGGGACGACCTGGGCGGAGGCCGTCGGTCTCGCCGGGCGGCAGCAGGGGCCCGTCGGCGAGGGCGGCGTCGCGGCGCGCACCTCCGGAACCCGCCGGGGCGGTCCGGTCGGCGCGCTCGCCCGGGTGGTCACGCAGGCCGGGCGGGCACTGCGGCGGTCCGGCCGCTGAGGTACTGCGCAGGGGCTCAGCGTGCTAGTGTGTGAACTTGACCGACTCGTCAGGTTGGGCCGGAATATCGGGGACGGGACCGAACGTTTCGCGCTCGACACGGCAGGACGCAAGTGGAGCTTCTCCCACCCGCACCGGCCGCTCGAGGCCGTCGGGTCACAGGTCGTGAGCACTGGGTGCAGTGCTCGGCTGCCGGGCTCGTGCCCGGGCAGCGCGATCGGGCGAACCCTCCACGCGCGTGTCCGTAGCAACCACACGCCAAGGAGGTAAGCATCAGCGTCGAACCCCGCATCAATGAGCGGATCCGGGTACCCGAGGTCCGGCTGGTCGGCCCGAACGGAGAGCAGGTAGGCATCGTCCGCATCGAGGACGCGCTACGCCTCGCGGACGAGGCAGATCTTGATCTCGTTGAGGTGGCGCCGTCGGCACGACCGCCGGTGGCCAAGCTCATGGACTACGGCAAGTACAAGTACGAGTCCGCGATGAAGGCCCGAGAGGCCCGGCGGAACCAGTCGCAGATCCTGATCAAGGAGCAGAAGCTCCGTCCCAAGATCGACCAGCACGACTACGAGACCAAGAAGCGCAACGTCGAGCGGTTCCTGTCCGAAGGGGACAAGGTCAAGGTCACGATCATGTTCCGCGGCCGGGAGCAGTCGAGGCCGGAACTCGGGCTGCGGCTGCTGCGAAAGCTGGCCGAGGACGTCGACGAGCTCGGCTTCGTGGAGTCCTCCCCGAAGCAGGACGGCCGCAATATGATCATGGTGCTGGGGCCCCGCAAGAAGAAGTCCACCGCCAAGGCCGACCGGGCGGCCGCGAAGAAGCGGCAGGCGGACGAACGCGAGGCCGAGGCGCAGGCCGCGAAGGACGAGCGCGCCGCCGGACGGGCCGCTGCGGAAGCCGAGAAGGCCTCCAAGCAGGCCTCGCCCAACGGCTGACGACACACGAGCGAGGAGCACGGGCAGCATGCCGAAGATGAAGACCCACAGCGGGATCAAGAAGCGGATCAAGGTGACGGGCGGCGGGAAGCTCGTCCGCCGCAAGGCGAACCGCAACCACCTTCTCGAGCACAAGCCGTCGACCCGGACCCGGCGGCTCGCGGGCACGACCGAGGTCTCGAAGGCCGACCGGCAGCAGGTCAGGAGCCTGCTCGGCAAGTAACGACGTCAACAGTCCGGGCCGGGGCGGACCGTCCGCGCCGGCCCGCGGAGCACGAACCAAGGAGTACCAGTGGCACGCGTCAAGCGGGCAGTGAACGCGCACAAGAAGCGCCGTGCGGTCCTTGAGCAGGCCAGCGGCTACCGGGGCCAGCGGTCCCGGCTCTACCGCAAGGCCAAGGAGCAGGTCACCCATTCGTTCGTCTACTCGTACCGGGACCGCAAGCAGCGCAAGGGCGACTTCCGGCAACTGTGGATCACCCGGATCAACGCGGCCGCCCGCGAGCACGGCATGACCTACAACCGGTTCATCCAGGGCCTGCGGCTCGCCGAGGTCGGCGTGGACCGGAAGATCCTCGCCGACCTGGCCGTCAACGACCCGCAGGCGTTCGGCGCCCTGGTCGAGACCGCCCGCGCGGCGCTGCCCGCCGACCGCAACGCCCCCGCGGCCAAATGATCACGTAAACCACCCGATTGGGTCCCTTGCCAGGCCAGCAGGCCTGGCAAGGGACCCAATCGCCTGGTGGGGGGCATGGCATGACCCTCCTTACCGAGCGGTCGGGACGCGTCCGCGAGGCCCGCAAGCTGTTGCGCCGCCGCGGGCGGGCCAAGGCCGGCCTGTTCCTGGCCGAAGGTCCGCAGGCCGTCGGGGAGGCGCTGGCGGACACCACGCGGCAGCCCGTCGTCGAGCTGATCGCCAGCCCGTCCGCGGCCGTACGGTGGTCCGGCCTCGTGGACCGCGCGCTCGAAACGGGCGTGCCCGTGCACCACGCCGAGGACCGGGCGCTTGCCGCCCTGTCGGAGACCGTCACGCCGCAGGGCCTGGTGGCCGTCTGCCGCACGGTCACCGTGGGCCTCGATGACGCGGTGCCAGCTGGGTCGACGCTGGTCACCGTGCTCGCGGAAGTCCGGGACCCAGGCAACGCGGGCACCGTCATCCGGTGCAGCGACGCGGCAGGCGCCGACGCGCTGATCCTGACCGCGGGCTCGGTGGACCCCCAGGGCGGCAAGAGCGTGCGGGCCTCCGCCGGCAGCCTGTTCCACCTGCCGGTGGCAACCGAGGTGGCCGCGCCCGACGCAGCGGCGGCGCTGCGGGAGCGCGGGCTCGTCCTCCTCGCCGCGGACGCCGCCGCGCGGCTGGACCTCGACGACGCCGACGCCTCTGGGC
>JBMCTR010000221.1:0-4197 GCA_048622955.1 Actinomycetota bacterium | reverse complement strand
TTGACTGCTGATTTCGGGTAGGCTCCCGACGTGCACGGTTCCCGGTTCGGCGTCGCCTACGGAGTTGCGGCGTACGGGCTGTGGGGGTTCGTCCCGCTGTTCTGGGCAAACCTCGAGAAGGCCGGCGAGATCGAGATACTCGCCCATCGGATCGCGTGGTCACTCGTGTTCGTGACGGCGGTGCTGGCAGCCGGCCGCGGCTTCACGCGGTTGCGCCGGTTGGGCGGCCGGGCATATGCGCTGCTGGCCGGCGCGTCGCTCTTCGTGTCGCTGAACTGGGGCACCTACATCTGGGCCGTCGTCAACGGGCACGTGGTCGAGGCGTCGCTCGGCTACTTCGTCACCCCGCTGGTGAGCGTCTTGATCGGCGTGCTTGTGCTGGCCGAGCGGCTCCGGCCTGTGCAGTGGGCCGCCGTGGGCATCGCCGCGGCGGCCGTGGCCGTCCTCACCGCGGACTACGGGCGCCCGCCGTGGATCGCGCTCACCCTCGCGTTCTCATTCGGGATCTACGGGCTGATCAAGAAGAAGGCCAACGTCGCGCCGGTGCACAGCCTCGTCGTCGAGACCGCGGTTCTCGCGTTGCCCGCCGTCGGGTTTCTCGTCGCGCTGGACATCGCGGGCCAGGGGGCCTTCGGCCGCGCCGGCGTCGGCACCAGCGCGCTGCTTGCTGCGGCCGGCCTGGTGACCGCCGTCCCGCTGCTGTTCTTCGGCGCCGCCGCCATCCGGATCCCGCTGTCGACGCTCGGGCTGCTGCAGTACCTGACCCCCATCACGCAGTTCGCGCTGGGCGTGCTGGTGTTCCGGGAGGCCGTCCCGCCCGTCCGGCTGGCGGGCTTCAGCCTGGTGTGGCTCGCGCTGGCCATCCTCACCGCCGAGATGCTCGCGCACCGGCGCCGCGTGATCCGGGCGGCGGCCGACCAGGTCCGGCCCGCGACCGCCGCCTCCTGACGACTCCTAGCGCCCCTGCAGCGAAGACAGGTACTCGCGCAGCGTCCGGCTGGTGCTCTCGGCGCTCCACAGCTCCAGCACGCGGGCATCATCTGCCGGCTGGCCGGTGCTGATGCGCTCGCGGGCGGGCCGGTGGAGCTGGTGCTTGGAAAGGGCGTACACCGCTGGCGGGACGGCGCACAGCTCGTCCGCTCGCCGCAGCGCCGTGGCGAGCAGCCGGTCGGGCTCGGCGGTCTCGTGCACCAGGCCGACCGACACAGCCTGGTCGGGTGTCAACCGGCCGGCTCGCAGCACCATCGTGTCCAGCGCCGGGCCGACCGCGTGCCGCATGACCTCCAGCGGCACCGTGGGGAACGGCACGCCCACGGCCAGCTCGGCGAGCCCGATGGTGCCGCTCGACATCAGCCGGACGTCGCACGCTGCCGCGAGCACGCACCCGCCGGCGAGCGCGTGGCCGTTGACCGCGGCGACGACCGGACGCGGGTGCTCGAACACGGTGTACATCGCGAGGCTCAGCGCCGGAAGGAATTTCTCGATGTACGGCGGGCCGCCGTCAACGACCCGCTTGAGGTCCGCGCCTGCCGAGAACGACCGCCCGCTGCCGGTGAGCACGACGGCGCGGGCGTCCGCGACGGCGGCCAGAGTCTCCGGAACGGCGCTGAGCAACTCCAGGTCCAGCGCGTTCACCGGTCCGTGGTTCAGGGTGAGGACGGCGATGCCGTCGTGGTCGACCGTCTCGATCATCCGGCTATCCTTGCCGCTGCGCCGGCGCAACGCCAGAGTCGCGAGTGATCGGATGGCGTCCCGTAGGTCGAACAGAGTTTTCCACAACACGGTATGACCAGTGGCAACGGCGTGCTCCTGCGCTGTCGGTGGCGCCTGCCAGGCTGCGGTGAACGCACCCCAGGAGACCGTCCCGAAGGAGGCCGACCGTGATCCACGCCGGCATCACCAACACCACGTCCCAGCCGTCGGGCCCGGCAGGGCCGTCCGCGGAGCTCATCGACCGAATGCTCGTCGCTGCCATGGAGGCGCTGCGGCGCGGCTCCACCCCAGTTGCCGATGCCGGAGTCGACAAGCTCGCAGCGGTTGACGCCTCCCATCCCGGGTTGCTCGACGCCCGGTTGCGCGAGTTGCTGCGCCGCGCCGTCCGTGGCGCCTGGGAGGCCGGCTGGTTGCCCGTCGACGTGGTCGAACAGACCGGACGCCGGCTCGGCGCTCCTTCCAAGCCCCTCGTGCTCGACATGATCGTTGCTGAGCACGGCGGGTACAGCCCTGCCACGATCGACCCGCGCTGGCAGGCACAACTCGACACTCTCGGTCTCGGCAACGGCCGGCACGATCCGCAGCGGCCGCTGCTGGACCGGTGGGCGGGCGGCAGCACACCGCAGCGGCGGCACGCACTGCGAACCGCCCTCCTCGTCGCCGGCCTGCTTCGCAGCCTTCCTTCGCTGCCGCGTCTCATCCCGCTGCCCGGGCAGGGCCGCGCCGGCGCGGCGAGCACGCCCGCCGACCAAAAGGTGCTCGGCCGCATTCGCAGCCTGCTCGCCAAGGCGGAGACGACGGACTACGAGCAGGAGGCGGACGCGTTGTCGGCCAAGGCGCAGGAGCTCATGACCAAGTTCGCGCTCGACCGGGCCGCCGTGGAGGCCGCCGACCACGCTCCGGACCCGCTCGACGCCCCCGCCGGCTGCCGCATCTGGCTCCACCCCCCGTACATCTCCGCGAAGACCCACCTGGTCAGCGCTGTCTCTCAGGCGAACAGCTGCCGGACCGTGACAACCGGCGACCTCGGGTTCGTCACTGTGCTCGGCCACGAAGCGGACCTGCAACTCGTCGAAGTGCTGACCACCTCGCTGCTCGTGCAAGCCGGTCGGGAGATGCTCCGCGCCGGCCGCCAAATCACCAGGTTCGGCCAGTCACGGACGCGGTCGTACCGGCACGCGTTCCTCGTCTCCTACGCCGTCCGGATCGGCGAACGGCTGCGCGCCGCCGCGCAAGCCGCCCAGGCCGCGGTCGACGAAGCCGACCGGCTGCTTCCCGTGCTCGCCGCGCGGGACGAGCGGGTGGACCGGCTGTTCGCCGAACTGTTCCCGGCAACCGTCACCAAGCGAGTCGGCGTCACGAACCGTACGGGGTGGGAGCACGGCCGGACGGCCGCGGATCTGGCCAGCCTGGACGCCCGTCGCCCCGTCGGGCGATCGTGAGGGGTGCTGTCACGCAGGGCGGCCGCCGGCGGCGGGGAGGTCCCCCCTCCGCCGGCCTGCGTCCGCCAGGCTGCCGGCCACCATGTCGATGAGGCGCTCGAAGCTGAGGTCGACGTCCTCCTCCATGCCGAATCCGCCGCCGGCCTCGAGGCTCACGAAGCCATGGAGCGCCGAGCGCACGCAGCGGGCCTGGTGGATGGCCTCGGGGCCGTCCAGCCCGTACCCGCGCAGCACCGCCAGCAGCAACTCGAGCAGGCGGACGCCGGCGGGCCGCACCACGGCGTCGCGCAGCGGGTCGAGCAGCACCGCGTCGTACCGGCGGGGATGGTGCCGGACGTAGGCCCTCCAGGCACGCATCAGCCCGGACAGCGCCTCGTACCCGCTGCGACCCGTGACCTCCGGGAGCAGGTGCTCCGCCAGTGCCTCCGTGATCCGTGCGGCCACGAGACTGCGTACGTGCCCGAGGTCACGGACGTGCTTGTACAGCGAGGGTGCCGCCACGCCGCAGCGTTTGGCCACCGCCGCCAGCGTCAGCGCATCGACGCCGTTCTGGTCGATCTCGTCGATGGCCGCGTCGACCACGGCATCGGTTGTCAGGCCGACCCGAGGCACGTGATCTCACTCGGTTCGAACGCCCTGGTGCCGCAGGAAGCCGCGGATGGCCTCCCGCGGGGCTTCCGCAATCTCCGGTCCGTGGGTGAAGGCGGCCGTTGTGTACTCGAGTTCGGCCAGCCGGGTCGCGCTCTCCTTCGTCAGGCGGACGTTCGTGCACAACGACGCCGGCGGCCAGCGCAGGCCGAGTACATTGAAGATCGCGTCACCGGTGATCAGAGTGCGGCTGTCGAGATGGAGCAGGGAGACGTGGCCCGGCGAGTGCCCCGGGGTGTGGACGACCTCCAGGCCGCCGCCGATGTCGAGGACCTGCCCGTCGACGAGTTCCTCGGCCACGTCCGCCGGCGCGAACCCGCCGCCGGGCAGCCGGTCCATCAGCCGCCCGCCGAACGTCGCCTGGTCGCGGCCGGGGGTGCGGCCCGCGCGCAAC
>JBMCTR010000220.1:0-4202 GCA_048622955.1 Actinomycetota bacterium | reverse complement strand
CTACCCGAACTGCCGGTCGCCGCCACGCCGAAAAACACCAGCCACCTAGGGCGTGCCTCCTTGAGGGAGGCGCCGGTTCGGGCCACGGCGGCTCGAACACTGGCGCGGCACCGCCCCGCTGCGACACGATGACTGCTTAGAGCAACCAATTGTTGCGTATGTCGCCGGACTGCTCTAAACTGATATGCAACCAACGGTTGCGAGACGGGAAGAGGCGGGAATGGAGTACGGCAGCATCGAGCGGGAGATCTACGTCGACGCCACGCCCGAGGTGGTCTACGCGGTCGTCAGCACGCCCGAACACGTACGGGAATGGTGGCCGGACGAGGCGGACTTCGAGCCGGTGCCCGGCGCCACCGGAGTCATCTCGTTCGGCGATAGCTCGACGCCGGAGGCGAAGGTGGTACCGCTCACGGTGGTGGAGGCCGACCCGCCTCGGCGGTTCTCCTTTCGGTGGGCGTACGACGAAGGTGAGGCCGCAACGCCGGCGAACTCGCTGCTGGTGACCTTCGATCTGGTGCCCTCGGGCACGGGCACGCTGCTGCGTCTCACCGAGACGGGGTTCCGCGAGCGGGGCTGGGAGGCGGCCGTGCTCGACCAGAAGTACCGCGAGCACGTCACGGGTTGGCACCACTTCCTCCCCCGCCTGGCCACGTACGTCGCTCGGCTGGTGTCAACGCCGTGAGCGTCGCCGTCGACGACGAGCTCTGGTCCGCGGTGGGCGACCCGACTCGGCGGCGGATGCTCGATCTGCTGCTGATCGACGGTGGCGGCACAGCGACCAGGCTGAGTCAGCAGCTGCCGGTCACGCGGCAGGCGGTCGCCAAACACCTCGGCGTGCTCGATCGCGCCGGGCTGGTCCATGCCACGCCGTCCGGACGCGAGCGCCGCTACGAGGTGGACCAGGCCCAACTCGCCCGCGCGGTCGCGCAGCTGTCGTCGGTCGGGGCGGCCTGGGACGCCCGGCTGCGTCGCATCAAGCGGATCGCCGAAGCGATCCAGCACAGCCAGGAGGGCTGAGACCTTCACGAACGAACGTCGCCGCATCCGTAGCGGCGCTGATGAAGCCAGCCCGAGAGACGGGCGCATTTCACCAGAAAGGGGTATCGAGATGGTGGACATCCTGCACCGGATCGGAGTCACGGCACCACCGGACGATGTCTACGCAGCCTTGGCGACGGTCGATGGGCTGTCGGGCTGGTGGACGGAGGATACGGCAGGCGACAGCAGTGTCGGCGGCGTCATCCGGTTCCGCTTCGACCCCGGCGGGTTCGACATGAAGGTCGTGGAGGCCGAGCCCGGCAAGCTCGTGCTCTGGAAGGTCGTCGACGGTCCCGAAGAGTGGATCGGCACGCAGATCCGCTTCGAGCTGACGCAGGAGGACGGCTTCACGATCGTGTTGTTCCGGCACGAGGGCTGGAAGGAGCCGGTGGAGTTCATGTACCACTGCAGCACCAAGTGGGCGATCTTTCTGATGAGCCTCAAGAAGCTGGTCGAGACCGGCAACGGCGAGCCCGCGCCACACGACGTAAAGATCAGCAACTGGCACTAGGCGTCACTGCGGCTGGGTTCGATCACGTTCGGCAGGCGCAGCCCCACGCCAACAGGCCTGCGGGCCTGCCGCGGCACGGCTGCGCCTGCTGAACGTGATCGAACCCCCGGGCATCTAGGGCTTGCGGGCGACGCTGGCCCACCCGTACACGCTGTTGATGTCCTCCGGAGGGTGCGCGGGCCGCCAGCCGAGGATCGGTACGACGCCGGGCTCGACCAGCTTCAGCCCCGCGCAGAACCGCTCGACCTCGGCGCGGCTGCGCGGAACGTACGGGATCCCCGACTGCTGCGCCGACGCGGCGAGGGCATTCATCCCCTCCTGGTTGAAGTCGGCCGAGGGATGGGTCAGAGCCAGGTAGCTACCGGACGGCAACGCGTCCATCAGGGTGGCGACGAGCCGGTACGGCTCCTCCTCGTCACGCAGATGCATGAGGATTCCGATCAGCATCAGGGCGACCGGCTCGTTGAGATCCAACGTCTCCCGCAACGTCGGATCGGCCAGGATCGCCTCCGGCTCCCGGAGATCGGCCTGCATGATCTCCGTCACGCCCTCCGACTGGGCGGTCATCACGGCACGCGCGTGGGCGATCACGATCGGATCGTTGTCGGCGTACATCACCCGGGTCTCGGGAGCGATGCGCTGGGCGACCTCGTGGATGTTGTTGGCGAAGGGGATACCGGAGCCGATGTCGAGGAACTGCCGGATTCCCGCCTCTTCTGTCAGGAACTCTACGGCGCGGGACAGGAACTGCCGCTGCGCACGGACCATCCTTGGCAGGGCCGGAACGTGTTCGATGAGCGCCTCGCCCACGGCGCGGTCGGCAGCGAAGTTGTCCTTGCCGCCGAGCAGGAAGTCGTACACCCGGGCGGACTCCGGGACGGTCGTGTCAACTCCGGCTTCCTCGACGGCCGAAGCCCTGGCCCCTTCGTCGTGCCCCACGTCTCTCCCCGGCGCCGGTGCGGACGTTATCCGATCAACTATGACACAGCCGGCACAGTCGAGTGTGTGCCAATCCACAATGTCGGACGTTGTGGATTGGCACACAGGGTCACGCGTACCGCCGATCGCCGGTGGACAGCGCCTGACGGAGGTCGGCGAGCAGGTCGCCCGCGCTCTCGATGCCCACGGACAGCCGCACCAGGTCGCCGGGCACCTGCAGCGGGCTGCCCGCCGCCGAGGCGTGGGTCATCCTCCCCGGGTGCTCGATCAGCGACTCGACACCGCCGAGCGACTCGCCCAGCGTGAACAGCCGTGTCCTGTTGCACACCTCGACGGCCGCGTCCTCGCCGCCGGAGACCCGGAACGACACCATCCCGCCGAACCGCCGCATCTGCTTCACCGCGACCTCGTGGCCGGGATGCCGCTCCAGCCCGGGGTAGCGCACCTCGTACACCCGCGGATGCTCGCTGAGCAGCCGCACCACCTGCTCGGCGTTGTCGCAGTGCCGCTCCATCCGCACGGCCAGCGTCTTGAGGCCGCGCTGCACCAGCCACGCGTCGAACGGCCCGGCGACCGCGCCCATCGCGTTCTGGTGGTACGCGAGCCGCTCGGCGACCTCGTCGTCCCGCACCACCAGCGCGCCGCCGACGACGTCGGAATGGCCGCCGCAGTACTTCGTCGTGGAGTGGACGACGACGTCGGCGCCCAGGGCGAGCGGCTGCTGGAGGTACGGCGTCGCGAACGTGTTGTCCACGACCACCAGCGCGCCCACGTCGCGGGCGACCGCGCCCACAGCGGCGATGTCGGCGATGTTCAGCAGCGGGTTGGTCGGCGTCTCGACCCAGATCAGCCTCGTCTCCGGCCGGACCGCCGCCCGGACCGCGTCCGGGTCCGAAATCGGCGCCGCCGACCACGACACGCCCCACCGGTCGAGGACGCCGTTGACCAGCCGGAACGTCCCGCCGTACGCGTCGTCCGGCAGCACGATGTGATCGCCGGGCCGCAGCAGCGTACGCAGCAGGGTGTCCTCGGCCGCCATCCCGCTGGCGAACGCGAACGCCCGCGTGCCGTCCTCGAGCACGGCCAGGCATTCCTCCAGGGCGCTCCGCGTGGGGTTGCCGCTGCGGCTGTACTCGTACCCGGCTCGCAGCCCACCGACGCCGTCCTGGGCATACGTGCTGGTGGCGTAGATCGGCGGCACCACCGACCCGGTCGCCGGATCGGGCTCCTGGCCCGCGTGGATCGCCGCGGTCTCAAACTCATGCACGACCTCGAACCATACGCACACCACCTCGGTGTCGTCTGACAGGGACCAGATCGGGTCGCCGAGATACTCCCGGATGCGGCCCACCGAGTACTCCTCCCAGAACTCGCGGTGCTGCTCCCGCCAGTCGTCCAGGTCCGCGAAACCTTCGCCCTCGGTCTCCGCGAACTGCCAGTCGACCTCGCCGAACGGGACGACCTCCACCCGGGTCACCCGCACCAGTCCCACCGGCTGCCCGTCGTTGCCCAGCAGCATCAGCCGCTCGCCGGGGCGCGCGGGCTCCTCGCCGTCGACCTCGTACTCGACGAGCAGCCCCGCGGTCGCCCGCTTGGCGCCGTGCAGGACGAGGTCGGTCAGGCGCTGGCGCAACTCACCGGGTGAACCGAGCTCCAGCGCCCGCAACGCACCGGCCCGCGGCCAGCTCATGTGTCCAGCGGACCACCTCGG
>JBMCTR010000219.1:0-4212 GCA_048622955.1 Actinomycetota bacterium | reverse complement strand
TGTGGAACCTGCGCTGGCGGTCCGATGTCGCGCCCGCCCTTCTGACCGGCGTCGCTGCCCATACGATCACGGCCATGCCGAGCGTGGCGTCCGGCGCGGCTGCGGTGGTGCTGGCGACCCTGGCGCATTCGCCCGGATGGCCGCTTCCGGTCGGCGGCAGCCAGGCGATCACTGACGCGATGGTCGCCGATCTGAAGGCGCGCGACGGCGTGATCCACACCGGCACGGCCGTGACCGATCTCGACGCGCTACCACGCGCCGATGCCTACCTGTTCGATACCGCCCCGGCGGGACTGCTGCGCATCGCGGGTCACCGGCTGCCGCCGGCGTACGCCCGGGCGTTGTCCCGGTACCGGTACGGCAACGCGGTGGCCAAGGTGGACTTCGTGCTGTCCGGGCCGGTGCCGTGGCAGCATCCCGAGGTCGGCCGCGCCGGCACCGTGCACGTGGGCGGGACCCGCGCCGAGATGGCCGCGGCGGAGGCAGGCGTGCTGGCCGGCCGGCATCCCGAGCGCCCAATGGTGCTGCTTTCCGACCCCTCCCTCCTGGACCCCGGGCGCGAGGCCGGCGGGCTCCGGCCGCTGTGGACGTACGCGCACGTGCCGGCCGGCTCCACCCTCGACGTCGGCGACGCCGTCCAGGCGCAGATAGAGCGGTTCGCGCCCGGCTTCTCCGACGTGGTGGTCGCCCGGCACACCATCACGGCGGCCGGGATGGCGCGGCACAACGCGAACTACGTGAACGGTGACATCGCGGCCGGCGCGGTGACGCTGTGGCAGATGCTCGCCCGCCCGGCCCCGCGCTGGAACCCGTACGCGACGCCGGTCGACGGTGTTTACCTGTGCTCGGCTTCCACCCCGCCCGGCCCGGCGGTGCACGGCATGGGAGGGCTGCACGCGGCCAGGCACGCGCTACACGACCGCTTCGGCATCCGCCGGTTGCCGTCCCTGGCGCCGTAGCCCGTTCGATCACGTTCGGCAGGTGCAGCCGTGCCGCGGCAGGGCTGCACGCCTGCTGCGGCAGGGGCGACCCTGCCGAACGTGATCGAACCACGAGGCGGCTTGCACTCTCGGCCGGAGAGTGCTAAACATCGGATTAGCACTCTCGTGCCGAGAGTGACAACTCAGGCGGTGCCGGGTCGGCGAGGTCCTGGGACGCCGGTGAAGGGAACCGGCGTGCCTTGGGGCCGTCCGTCGCGGGCGTCGAGCCGCACCATCCACCCGCTACCCGGGAGGACCAGTAACCCATGCCCAAGATGATTGCCTTCGATGAGGAGGCGCGGCGTGGCCTTGAGCGCGGCATGAACGCACTTGCCGACGCGGTACGGGTCACGCTCGGCCCCAAGGGTCGGAACGTCGTCCTCGAGAAGAAGTGGGGCGCGCCGACCATCACGAACGACGGCGTCTCCATCGCGAAGGAGATCGAGCTCGAGGACCCCTGGGAGAAGATCGGGGCCGAGCTCGTCAAGGAGGTCGCCAAGAAGACCGACGACGTGGCCGGCGACGGCACCACCACGGCGACTGTCCTGGCGCAGTCGCTGGTCCGCGAGGGCCTGCGCAACGTCGCCGCGGGCGCGAACCCGATGGCCCTCAAGCGCGGGATCGACCAGGCCGTCGAGGCGGTCTCGGAGCAGCTGCTGGCTGCGGCCAAGGAGGTCGAGACCAAGGAGCAGATCGCCGCGACCGCGTCGATCTCCGCTGCCGACAGCCAGATCGGCGACCTGATCGCCGAGGCGATGGACAAGGTCGGCAAGGAAGGTGTCATCACCGTCGAGGAGTCGCAGACCTTCGGCCTCGAGCTCGAGCTCACCGAGGGTATGCGCTTCGACAAGGGGTACGTCTCCGGCTACTTCGTGACCGACCCCGAGCGGCAGGAGGCGGTCCTCGAGGACCCGTACATCCTGCTCGTCGAGTCGAAGATCTCCAACGTCAAGGACCTGCTGCCGCTGCTGGAGAAGGTCATGCAGGCCGGCAAGCCGCTGCTGATCATCTCCGAGGACGTCGAGGGTGAGGCGCTGGCGACGCTGGTCGTCAACAAGATCCGCGGCACCTTCAAGTCGGTCGCGGTGAAGGCGCCCGGGTTCGGTGACCGGCGCAAGGCCATGCTCCAGGACATGGCGATCCTGACCGGCGGCCAGGTCATCAGCGAGACGGTCGGCCTGAAGCTGGAGAACGCGACGATCGACCTGCTCGGCCGGGCCCGCAAGGTTGTGGTCACCAAGGACGAGACCACGATCGTGGAGGGCGCGGGCGACGCCGACCAGATCTCCGGCCGCGTCAGCCAGATCCGTACGGAGATCGAGAACTCCGACAGCGACTACGACCGCGAGAAGCTGCAGGAGCGGCTGGCCAAGCTGGCCGGCGGTGTGGCCGTCATCAAGGCCGGCGCGGCGACCGAGGTCGAGCTGAAGGAGCGCAAGCACCGCATTGAGGACGCCGTGCGCAACGCGAAGGCGGCCGTCGAGGAGGGCATCGTCGCCGGCGGCGGTGTCTCGCTCCTGCAGGCGGCCACGAAGGCCTTCGACAAGCTGGACCTCGAGGGCGACGAAGCCACCGGTGCGCAGATCGTCAAGCTGGCGGTCGAAGGTCCGCTGAAGCAGATCGCCGTCAACTCCGGCCTCGAGGGCGGCGTCGTGGTCGAGCGCGTTCGCGGCCTGCCCGACAACCACGGCCTGAACGCCCTGACCGGCGAGTACGAGGATCTCGTCCAAGCCGGCGTCATCGACCCGGCCAAGGTCACGCGGTCGGCGCTGCAGAACGCGGCTTCGATCGCCGGCCTGTTCCTCACGACCGAGGCGGTCATCGCCGACAAGCCGGAGAAGGAGAAGGCCGGAGCCGGCGCGGGCGCGGGCGACATGGGTGGCATGGACTTCTGAGGTCCGGCCGCACTCGTCACCCGAGCGGGGCACCTTCCGGGACGGGGGTGCCCCGCTCTGCTCGTCTCTGCGTGCGGGCGGGTGCTAGAGCGAGCCGAGGGGGGCCACGGTGATGCCGGACTCTTCGCAGACCCACTGCGGGTCGGGGCCGAGCTCAGGGCTGATCCGCAACTCGTGAACCGTGAGGCGGTCGCACGCCGTGCACCGCGGCCACCGGCCCAGCCGAGCGTCCAGCAGCCGGTCCTGCACGTCCTGCGCGACCTGGCCCGCGAGATACGGCGCACCGTCCGGCCACTGCTCGACCCACCAGCGCCGCTCGGTAAGCACGTCCTCCAGGATGTCGACGGCCGCGGCGGAGTCGAATCCGCGCGCGCCGAGGTCGCGTAGCACGAGGGCGCGGGAGTCGAGCAGCACGTCATCGACCACGCTACTGATGGTGCCACCCGGCCGCCGCGCCGCAAACCAGCGCCGGTAGCGGGCCGGCCCAGGGCTGGCACACTGGCGGCAGTCTGACGGCTGCGGATGCGGCTGCGTCGGCGGGCTAGGGTCAGGGTTCGTCCCGAGCGGCGAAGGAGGTTCGGTGGAGGCGCTGCTGGAGGTCACCGTACTCGGCCCCGCGGACACGGCCGGCGCCGCGGAGGGGGGCGCCGACCGACTCGAGCTGGTCGGCGACGTCGACGCGGGAGGGCTCGTTCCGGACGTCCAGACGTTACGCGACGTCAAGCGGGAGAGCGACGTCCCGGTCCGGGTCGTCCTCCGTGCCAACGAGGGGTACGCGACGACCGGTTCGGAGCTGTCCCGGCTGAAGGGTGCCGCTCAGCTGCTGGCGGCAGGCGGGGCGGACGGCTTCGTGCTGGGCTTTCTCGGTCCGACCTCCGAGATCGACGTCGACGTGACGCTCGAGCTCGTCGCCGAGTTGAGCGACCTGCCGTGGACGCACCACCGGGCCATCGACCACGCGCTCGACTACGACCGGGCGTGGGATGCCGTGCGGGGCCTCCCAGGGCTGGACACGGTGCTCACGGGGGGTTCGGCCCGCGGCGTCGTGGCCGGGCTGGACGAGCTGTGCCGGCGGGTGGCCGACGACGCCGTCGTCGCGGACCTGGCCATGGTCGGCGATGGGCTGGCACCCGACCACGTGCCGTGGCTCGGCCGGGCCGGTGTGCGGAAGTTCCACGTCGGCTCCCAGGTGCGTCCGTCCGGCTCGTGGAAGGCCTACGCGGACGGACCGCTCGTCCGGTCGTGGCGCAGCCTTGTCGATGACGCGGTCGCGGCGGCGGCACGATGATCCTCGTCGACCGGCCGATCTGGCCAGGACACGGGAGGCTGTGGTCGCA
>JBMCTR010000218.1:0-4217 GCA_048622955.1 Actinomycetota bacterium | reverse complement strand
TGCGCTTGCCCTATGATCGGTGAGATGGGCGAGGAGGGCTCCGCGTGCCGGCTAGCGGAGGTCCCAGGTACCGGGAAGCGTCAGCGGCCCCGCGGCGGGCAGCCCGAGCCGTGCGGCGAGCGGGGCGAGCCGTCCCCAAGCCGTCAGCGCGAGTCCCTCGGGTGAGACGGTGCGCGCATCCGCGGCGGTCGGGTCCTCGCTCGACTCGGCCGGACGCAGCCGCTCCAGCGGGCTCGGCCGCGGCACGATCCTGAGGTCCACCTCCACGTCCGGGGCGATGCCCGCGTGCTGCTTGGCGAGCGCGAGTGCCCGTTCGAGCCCGCCGAGCTCGTCCACCAGGCCGCGGTCCTTGGCGTCGGCCCCGGTCCACACCCGGCCGCGAGCGGCGTCCTCGACGGCGCCGCGATCCATGCTCCGGCCCTCGGCGACCTTCGCGGTGAAGTCGTCGTAGATCCGGTCCAGCATCGCGTGCATGCGTTCCCACTCGCCGTCGCTGAACGGGCGGTTGGACGAGTACATCAGTGCGTGGTCGCCGCCGGCGACCGAGTCATGGGCGATGCCGATCCGCCCCTTCAGCCCGGCGGTGACCATCTTTCCGCCGAGGACGCCGATCGACCCGGTCAGGGTGGCGGGCTGGGCGACGATGGTGTCCGCGCCCATCGAGACGAAGTAGCCGCCGGACGCGGCGACCCTGCCCATCGAGACAACGACCGGCTTGCCGCGGCGGCGGGCGAGGACGACGTGGCGCCAGATGGCGTCCGAGCCGACGTATGACCCGCCGGGGCTGTCGACCCGGAAGACGATGGCCTTCACCCGGTCGTCCTTGATCGCCGCGCGGAAGGCCGCCCCGACCGTCTCCGATCCGGCGGCCGAGCCGAGCGGGCTGCGGGCGCTACGGCCGAGGCGGATCATGCCCACGGCGTGGATCAACGCGACCGCATCCGGGCGGCGCCGGGCGGCGGCCCAGCGGGCGACGTTCCGGCTCAGGCTCCGGTGGTAGCGCATGACGTACTGCAGCCGGGCCCGCTCGCCGAACCGCCCCCGTGCCTCGTCGTAGACCTGGTCGCGGTACGCCAGGCCGTCGACCAGCCCCGCATCGAGCGCCTCGCCGGCGAGCAGCGGTGCCCGGTCGATCAGCTCCCGTACCCGCGCCTCGGTGAGACCGCGTCCTGCGGCCACCGCGGCGACAACCTGCTCGGTGAGGGACTGCACCAGGCGCTCGCTCATCCGGCGGTGGGCGTCGGTGTAGCCGCGCTCCAGGAACGTGTTGGCTGCCGTCTTGTACTCGTGCCGCTGGCCGAGTTGCGGCTCGAGACCGGCCTTGTCGAGCGCCTCGCGGACGAACGGCTCCTCCGTACCGAGACCGGTGAGGCCGAGGTCCCCCGACGGCTGCAGGTAGATCCGCTCGCATGCGGTCGCCACGACGTACGGGACGTTGCCCGCGATGCCCGACTCTCCGAACGTCTCGGCCCAGGCGACCGTCAGCTTGCCGGAGCGGCGGGTCTCGGCGAGCGCGTCGCGCACCTCCTGGGCGGCGGCCAGCGTCAGCCGGCTACCGCCGAGCTTGACGAGCACCGCCACGACGTTCGGATCGGCCCGTGCCCAGCGCAGGCCTTCGAGGACCTCCTGCAGGCGCGGCCGGCGGTGGGACATCACCGCACTGAGGGGGTCGCCGGGAGGGATTTCCAGCACGCCCTCGGTCAGGTCCAGCTCGAGGACGACCGGCGTGTTCGGGCGCTCGCTGAGTTGCCCGGCCCGATGGACGAGCCGGCGGACCTCGTGAACCATTGCGTCCCCCGTGCAGGCCAAAGATGATCGCGGTCGATCCTATCAACGGGCGTTCGGTCGGCGGCTGCGCCGCGAGACTGACCTGCTGGGGTCAGTACCGCCACCGTGGCGGAAGCTAGGCTGCCTGCTCGGTCACCCCCCGTCTGGAGCTTGGCTGGATTCGACGGTCAGCGACCAGGTGATCTCCCGGCTCGCAGCGCGTCCCGAAGGAAGGAAGACCAACGATGACGATCGCCCGACTCGAGCCCGGCGTCGTGTCCGAACACCTGACGACCAGCCGCCTCGATGTGCATCTGCTGCACGTCGGGCGCGAGGGCGAGCCGGTGGTGTTCGTGCACGGCAACGTGTCCTCGGCCCTGTTCTGGCAGCGCACCATGCTCGACCTGCCGGAGCGCTACCGGCCGGTCGCCGTGGACCTGCGGGGCTTCGGCGACACCGAGCCGAAGGAGGTCGACGCCCGCCGCGGCCTCGCCGATTACGCCGATGACGTGATATCCGTCCTCGATGCTCTCGGCCTGCAGCGGGCGCACCTTGTCGGCTGGAGCATGGGCGGCGGAGTCGTGCTCGAGGTCACGCGCGCGGTACCGGACCGCGTGATGTCGGTGGCACTCGTCAACCCCGTGTCGCCCTACGGGTTCGGCGGCACGCACGGTGCGAGCGGGGAGCTCAACGACCCTTCCGGCGCCGGGTCCGGAGGCGGGTGCGCGAACCCGGACTTCGTCGCCAGGCTGGCCTCCGGGGACAGGTCCGACGACGGGCCAACCACGCCACGTCAGGTCTTCCTTGGTGCCTACGTCGGGTCCGGCTTCTCCGCTGAGGAGGCAGACATGGAGACATACCTCGACGCGATGCTCTCCACCAGGACCGGCGACGGCCACTACCCCGGCGACATGCGTGAGACGGCCGCATGGCCGGGGCTGGCACCGGGCGACCGCGGCGTGCTGAACGCGATGTCTCCGATCCACTTCCGCATCGACGACCTGGCCGCCATCGACCCGAAGCCGTCGGTCGCGTGGGTTCGCGGGGCCGAGGACGTCATCGTCTCGGACACCTCCCTGCTCGACCTCGCCTACCTGGGCTCGATCGGGGCCGTGGAGGGGTGGCCAGGAGCGGAAGTCGCGCCGCCGCAGCCGATGGTGACCCAAATGCGCCATGTGCTGGACGAGTACGCCGCAGCCGGCGGGGCGTACACGGAGACGGTGGTCTCCGAGGCGGGCCACAGCCCGCACATCGAGCAGCCGGAACGGTTCCTCGACGCCTTGGTGGCGGGGCTGGAGGCGCAGAACGGCTGACGTCGTACGTCGCGGCGTCCGTCCGTCAGTTCGCCGTCCAGCCGCCGTCCATGGTGAACGACGCGCCGTTGACGAACGAGGCCTGCGGGCTGCACAGGTAGGCGACCGCGTCCGCGACCTCGGCGGGCTCGATGAGCCGCTTGAGGGGGCTGCGGGCGAGCAGCACGTCGGTCACGACCTGGCTCTCCGGGATGCCGTGGGTCCGGGCCTGGGCCGCGATCTGGTCCTCGACCAGCGGAGTGCGGACGTACCCGGGGTTGACGCAGTTGGACGTGACGCCGCGCGGACCGCCCTCCAGGGCGGTGACCTTGGAGAACCCCTCGAGCCCGTGCTTGGCGGCCACGTACGCCGCCTTGAAGGGGGAGGCGCGCAGCCCGTGCACCGACGAGATGTTGACAATGCGGCCCCACCCCTGGCCGTACATGTGCGGCAGGGCCGCGCGCACCAGGCGGAACGGCGCCTCGAGCATGAGCCGCAGCATCATGGAGAACCGCTCGGGCGAGAAGTCCTCGATCGGGCTGACCGTCTGGACGCCGGCGTTGTTCACGAGGATGTCGGCGTCGGTGCTAAGCGAGTCGGCGGCGTCGAGGTCGGTGAGGTCGGCCACGCGGGCTTCGCCGCCGATCTCCGTCGCCGCGGTCTTCACGGCCTCCGCGTCGATGTCCACGAGGCGAACGTCGGCGCCGGCCTCGGCGAGCCGGTGCGCGCACGCGCGCCCGATGCCGCTGGCCGCTCCCGTGACGACGGCCAGCTTCCGGGACAAATCGGGTGTGGGCTCCATGCCCTCACTCTAGGTCCGTGTGGCGCCAGGATCGTCACGCGATCAACGGGACGAGTCAGAGGGAGGACGAGGGCCACCGGGGCTACCGGGTCCACCGGGGCTACCGGGGCCACCGGCGCTACCGGGCCTATCGGCGGGCCCGTCCGGCGCCGCAGTGTTCCGGGACCGCTGCGGCCGAATCGGCGACAGCATGCAGCACCGCGTACCTTGGCGCGCTCGGCTGTGAAGAACTACAGGAAGATCATCACCAAGGTGCTCAGAAAGTCCTGGTCAGCGGAAGTGCCGGGCCGAAGCCGCGGTGATCTTCCTGTAGTTCTTCACGCTGTGGCCCTCGACGTTGCTGGTGTTTCACCTCA
>JBMCTR010000217.1:0-4224 GCA_048622955.1 Actinomycetota bacterium | reverse complement strand
GTCCGCCACGATGGGCAGCCGGAACACGAGGTCGGCACCGAGCATCCGCAGGTGCCGGTTGTTCGGGTGCTCGTCGTGCACGGCCACCTGGGTCATCAGCGAATCGAGCGGGATCGTGCCGGAATGGTTGGCGACGACCAGCGCCGCGCCGTCCCCGGGGATGTTCTCCACGCCGCGCGTGTCGACCCGGAACCAGTACCGGTACAGCGGCCGGAGCAGCGGTAGCAGCACCGTCTCGGTGAGCTCCGCGTCGAAGCCGAACAAGTCGACCTCGTAGTCACCGGTCAGCCGGCGCCGCAACAGGGCCAGCACATCGTCCAGCCGGTCGTCGGCGTCCGGCCCGAAGGCCGACCTGGCCACCTCGCCCAGCAGCCCGAGGACCTGGTCGAGGGGGTCCGACGCCGGCCGCTCAGCCATCCGCCGGGCTCCGGCGCGCTCTGAAGGCGTTCGACAGCACCCGCTCGACGGACCGTACCCGGTCGTTGTCGAGGACCCCGTCCGGGCATCGGGCCCGCACGAACGAGTCGAGGGCCGACGCCGTGGTGTACCGCGGCGAGAAGCCGAGATCCTCGCGCATCCGGGTGGTGTCGACACCCCGGCCGTAGGCCAGGAACTGGGTCTGCTCCGGGGTGATGCTCGGCAGGTTCGCCCGGCTCAGCCACGGGCCCACCGTGGAGGAGACGAACCCCGGCACCGGTACGGGCAGTCGGCCGGCCCGGCGCACCGCCTGGCTGAGCGACAGGATGCCGTCGCCGGCCACGTTGAACGTGCCGATGCGCTCGTCCACAGTGGCGAGCCGCAGCGCGGTCATCCCGTCGTCCTCGTGCACGAACTGCAGCCGCGCGTCGTGGCCGAGCACGATCGGGACGACGGGCAGCGCGAGGTACTCGGTCAGCGGCGTACGGACGTCCGGCCCGATGAAGTTGGCGAACCGCAGTGTCGTCACGCCGATGTCCGGACGCCGCCGCGCGAACCCGCGTACGTACCCCTCGATCTCGACGGAGTCCTTGGCGTACCCCGACCGCGGCGGCACCTTGGCGGTCATGTCCTCGGTGAACAGCGCCGGGTCGCGCGGGCTCGAGCCGTAGACCGTGGTCGACGACTTGACCACGAGGTGCCGCACCGTCGACGACTTCTGGCAGGCAGCGAGCAGCTGCATCGTGCCGATGACGTTGATCTCCTTCTGCGGCACCCGGCCGCCGGCGTCCCGCGGCGTGGCGAGGACGTTCATGTGCACGACGGTATCGACTTCGAACCGGCCGATCACGTCCGCGACGCCGGGGTTGCGGATATCGGCGAGCACGAACTCGCATCCGCCGAGATCGAATTCGGGCGGGACGACATCCACTCCGACGACGCGGTCGACCGCCGGATCCGCGGCCAACTCCCGCGCGAAGCGTGCTCCCAGGTAGCGGGCGACGCCCGTTACCAGCACCACGCGGGACATGTGCTGCACCCCCTGGCCGATCAGGGTACTCAGCGCTTACTTGCCGAGGCGGCGGCGCTGAACCCGTGTCCTGCGCAGGAGCTTGCGGTGCTTCTTCTTGGACATCCGCTTGCGCCGCTTCTTGACCACAGAGCCCACAGGGCAACCTCATTCGCGTCGTACGTACCGTCACTGCTCGGTGGGCAGGACGGCCCACGAGCGCCTCCCGCGCGAACGTTGCGATCGCACGGATCGCCCATCAGCGTACCCGGTCGGGCGGGGTGCTTCCGTCATCCGGCCTGGTAACCGTGGACGTACGAGTCCCGGAGGTAGTCCTGCACAGCCTGCTCGGGTATCCGAAACGAGCGACCCACCTGGACCGCCGGCAGGGTTCCGGAGTGAACCAGGCGGTAGACGGTCATCTTCGACACTCGCATCGCCTCGGCGACCTCGGCGACAGTGAGAAACCTCATCTCACCGAGTGGTGCGTCCTGCTGTTCGCTCATCGCCCGACCCTCCGTGCCGGTCCGGTTTACCCGGCTGATGGCATCGTAGTGGCGGAAGTGACTCCTGGGAAAGAGAGATCACCATATCGTCACCAGTTCGGATCGAGGCCGTGCAGCGGAAGTACCGCCTTCCGGGTCGCCATCACGGCCCGGTCCAGCGAGTCGGCGGGGTCGTAGCCGGAGCTCCAGTCGGTGAACTCCGCCGTGCCGCCGTCGGTCATCCGCAGCGGTGCCCGGCGGCCCAGCCGCGTGCGCACGTGGTCCTGCCACGGTTCCGGCGTCTCGGTCGCGGGCTCGACGGGGTCGTGGGCCGCCTCGGCGAGCAGGTGCGTCCACGCCCGGGGCACGACCTCGTACAGCATGTAGCCACCACCGCCGGTGGCCACCCACCGCCCGTCACACAGTTCGTGGGAAAGCGCATGCAGCGCCGCGTACGACGCTCGCTGGCCGTCCACGGTGAGAGCGAGGTGCGCGAGCGGGTCATCGACGTGCGAGTCGCAGCCGTGCTGGGTGACCAGGATCTGCGGCTGCCACTCGCGCAGCAGCGGCGGAACGACGGCGTGGAAGGCCCGCAGCCAGCCGGAGTCCCTCGTGCCCGGCGGCAGCGCCACGTTGACCGCCGTGCCCTGGGCGCCGGTCTCCTCCGGGAATCCCGTGCCCGGAAACAACGTCCGCGGCGACTCGTGCAGGCTGATCGTGAGCACTCGCGGGTCGTCGTAGAACGCCGCCTCGACACCGTCGCCGTGGTGCACGTCCACGTCGACGTACGCGACCTTCTCGGCGCCGGCGTCGAGCAACTGCCGGACGGCGATCGCGGGGTCGTTGTAGATGCAGAACCCGGAGGCGCTGCTCGCCATGGCGTGGTGCAGGCCCCCGGCGATGTTGACCGCGTGCTCGGCTCGTCCCTCCCAGACCGCGGACGCCGCATCCACCGAGCCGCCGACGACGCGTGCGCTCGCTTCGTGCATGCCCGGGAAGCACGGGTTGTCCGGCGTGCCGAGGCCGTGCGCGAAGTCGACCGTGTCGGGCGCGGCGGAGGCGTGCCTGACCGCCTCGATGTAGTCCGGCGTGTGGATCGTGTTCAGCAATCCGTCACTCGCGGTGGACGGTGGGACGACCTGGACCCCCGTCGGATCGAGGACGCCGAGGGCACGAGCCAACCGCATCGTCAGGTCGAGCCGTATCGGGTTCAGCGGGTGGTCGGATCCGAAGTCATATCTGATCAGCTCGTCGTCCCAGACGACGTGCAGTGGCGTGCCCATGGTGACCGACGATAGCTCGCCGGTCCTCCCGCCGCGTCCCGGCTCCGGCCGTCCGCGGGGTTCGATCACGTTCGGCAGGCGCGGCCCTGCCGCGGCATGGCTGCGGGCCTGTTGGGGTAAGGCTGCGCCTGCCGAACGTGATCGAAATGGGTATGCGCGCCGTCCGTGGTGCGGTAGAAACGCCTGCCATGCAGTTCGGTGTGAGCCTGCCCAACGTCGGCGACCCCGGAGAACTGGTCGAGTTCGCGGTCGCCGTGGAGCGGTCGGGGTGGGACGGCTTCTTCCTGTGGGATCACGTCAACGCGCTCCCCACCATGCACGACCCGTGGGTGGTGCTCGGCGCGGTCGCCGCACGAACCTCCCGGGTCCGCCTCGGCACGCTGGTGACGCCGGTCCCGCGCCGGCGGCCGTGGAAACTCGCCAAGGAGGTGGTGACGCTGGACCACCTCAGCGGCGGTCGGGCCGTCCTGGGCGTCGGTCTCGGCGTCCCGCCCGACACCGAGTACGGCGCGTTCGGCGAGGTGACGGACGCCCGCGTCCACGCGGCAATGCTCGACGAGGCGCTGCCGCTGCTCGACGCCTTTCTGACCGGCGACCGGGTCGACCATGACGGCCCGCACTACCGGGTACATGCCCGGCTCGATCCGCCGGCCGTGCAGCGGCCACGGCCTCCGATCTGGGTCGCGGCGACGCTGGGGCGCCGTCCGCCGTTGCAGCGTGCGCGCCGGTGGGACGGCGTGTTCCCGCTGGGTCCCGGCCCGGCGCCGCTCGCCCCGCGGGAGTTGGCCGGCTTCGTTGCCGACCTCGACCCGCCGCCCGGGTACGACGTTGTGGGAGTGCTCACGCCCGAGGCCGAAGCGGACGGGCTCGCGGCCGCCGGCGCGACATGGGCGATGGACGGACCGCCCGGCCCGGAGGAGCCGCTGTCCGACGTCCGGCGCCGCATTGAGGCCGGCCCACCCCGCTGAGCCGGCCCGCCGCCGGTTCGATCACGTTCGGCAGGCACAGCCTCACCCCAACAGGCCCGCAG
>JBMCTR010000216.1:0-4233 GCA_048622955.1 Actinomycetota bacterium | reverse complement strand
CGGCCCCCGGGCCGTGGCGGTGCTGTTCGACAAGCCGTCGACCCGGACGCGGGTGTCGTTCAGCGTGGGCGTCGCGGAGCTCGGCGGGTACCCGCTGGTGATCGACGCGCAGTCGTCCCAGCTCGGCCGGGGCGAGCCGATCGGCGACACCGCCCGCGTCCTGGAGCGGCAGTGCGCGGCGATCGTGTGGCGGACCTTCGAGCAGGCCCGCCTCGAGGAGATGGCGGCCGCCGCGGGCGTCCCCGTCGTCAACGCGCTCACCGACGAGTACCACCCGTGCCAGCTGCTGGCCGACCTGCAGACGGTCCGGGAGCGCAAGGGGGCGCTGGCCGGGCTGACCCTGACCTTTGCGGGCGACGGGGCGAACAACGTGGCGCACTCGTGCCTGCTGGCCGGGGCCGCGGCCGGGATGCACGTGCGCATCGCGTCGCCGGCCGGGTTCGAGCCGGACCCCGACGTGCTCGCTCGCGCAGCGAAGATCGCGACGGCGACGGGAGGGTCGGCCGTCCACGTGGCCGACCCGTACGACGGCTTCTCCGGCGCGGACGTGCTGGCGACCGACACCTGGGTCTCGATGGGCCAGGAGGCGGAGGCGGCCGAGCGGGAGGCGCCCTTCGTCCCGTACGCCCTGACCGAGCGGGCCGTCGCGGCCGCCGCCGACCCGGTTGTGCTGCACTGCCTTCCGGCGTACCGCGGCAAGGAGATCGCGGCGGCGGTGCTGGACGGGCCGAACAGCGCGGTCTGGGACGAGGCGGAGAACCGGCTGCACGCCCAGAAGGCCCTGCTGGCCTGGCTGCTCGAGCGGAGCGAGCGGTGAACCACGCGGTCGCCACCACCAGGACCGCCCGCCAGCAGCGGATCGCCGAGATCCTGGGCCGCGAGGCCGTCCGGTCGCAGTCCGAGCTCGCCGCACTGCTCGCCGCGGACGGCATCGAGGTCAGCCAGGGCACCCTGTCGCGGGATCTCGACGAGCTCGGCGCGGTCAAGGTGCGCGGCGCGGGGGGCGGGCTGGTCTACGCGGTCCCCGGCGAGGGCGGGGACCGCACGCCGCGAGTGGGTGAGCAGGCTGTCGTCGACGCCCGGCTGGCCCGGGTGTGCGAGGAGGTCCTGGTCTCGGCCCGGGCGTCGGCCAACCTGGTGGTGCTGCGGACGCCGCCGGGCGCCGCGCAGTACCTCGCGTCCGCCATCGACCACGCGGACGGCCCGGACATCCTGGGCACGATCGCCGGTGACGACACCGTGCTGGTCGTGACGACCGACCCGGTGGGCGGCAACGCCGTCGCCTCCTGGTTCATCGCCCTCGCGGAGGGCAATACCACGGCGCGGGCCGCCGAGCCCGATGCCGCCGAACACCATTGAGCCCCCATGACGATCACAGTGAACGTCCCATGTGCTGAGGAAGAGAGACGACAGTGAGCAAGGTCCTCACCTCCCTGCCCGTCGGCGAGCGGGTCGGCATCGCCTTCTCCGGCGGGCTCGACACCTCGGTCGCCGTGGCCTGGATGCGGGCCAACGGGGCCGTGCCCTGCACCTACACGGCCGACCTCGGCCAGTACGACGAGCCCGACATCGACGGCGTGCCGGGCCGTGCGCTCCAGTACGGCGCCGAGATCTCGCGTGCGGTCGACTGCAGGCTGCCGCTGGTCGAAGAGGGTTTCGCCGCGCTCGCCTGCGGCGCGTTCCACATCCGCAGCGGCGGCCGGGCGTACTTCAACACGACGCCTCTCGGCCGAGCCGTCACCGGGACGCTGCTCGTCCGCGCCATGCACGAGGACGGCGTGGACATCTGGGGCGACGGGTCCACCTTCAAGGGCAACGACATCGAACGGTTCTACCGCTACGGCCTGCTCGGCAACCCCGGCTTGCGGATCTACAAGCCCTGGCTGGACGCCGAGTTCGTCGCGGAGCTCGGCGGTCGCGCGGAGATGAGCCGGTGGCTGGCCGAGCGCGGCCTTCCGTACCGGGACAGCAAGGAGAAGGCGTACTCCACCGACGCCAACATCTGGGGCGCGACCCACGAGGCCAAGACGCTGGAGCAGCTCGACGTGTCGCTGGAGACCGTCGAGCCGATCATGGGTGCGAAGTTCTGGGACCCCTCCGTCGCCATCGACGCCGAGGACGTGAGCGTCCGGTTCGAACACGGCCGGCCGGTGGCCGTCAACGGCAAGCCGTACGAGGACCCGGTGGCCCTCGTCCACGAGGTGAACGCCATCGGGGGGCGGCACGGCCTGGGCATGTCCGACCAGATCGAGAACCGGATCATCGAGGCCAAGTCCCGCGGCATCTACGAGGCTCCGGGCATGGCGCTGCTCTGGATCGGCTACGAGCGGCTGCTCAACGCGATCCACAACGAGGACACGATGGCCAACTACGCCGCCGAGGGACGCCGCCTGGGCCGGCTGCTCTACGAGGGCCGGTGGTTCGACCCCCAGGCGCTCATGCTCCGCGAGTCGCTCCAGCGGTGGGTCGCCTCGGTCGTCACCGGCGAGGTGACCCTGCGGCTGCGCCGGGGGGACGACTACACGATCCTCCGCACCGAGGGGCCGGCGCTGTCCTACCATCCCGACAAGTTGTCGATGGAACGCACCGACAGCGCGGCCTTCGGGCCGACGGACCGGATCGGGCAGCTGACGATGCGCAACCTGGACATCGCGGACTCCCGGGAGAAGCTGGAGCTGTACGCCGAGCGGAGCCGGTCTCTCGGGGGCCGGGTGCTGCAGGCCGACCTGTTCGGCGAGCTCGAGGCCGGGGGCGCTGCACGGATCGCGCAGAACCCCAAGGTCGAGGACGAGGAGGAGGAGGCACTGGGCAGCGCCGCCATGGAGTCCGGCACCGACTAGGGACACAGCTGACGTGAGCGACGATCATCGCACCGCCGACGCGGGCGCCCTGTGGGGCGGACGCTTCGCGGGCGGCCCGGCCGGCGCGCTGGCCGCGCTGTCCCGGTCGACCGACGTGGACTGGCGGCTCGCGCCCTACGACATCGCCGGGTCGCGGGCGCACGCCGAGGTCCTGCACCGGTCCGGTCTGCTGACGTCCGACGAGCTCACCAGGATGCTCGCCGCCCTGGACGAGCTGGCTGCGGACGTGGCGTCGGGGGCCTTCGTACCGTCGCCGGACGACGAAGACGTGCACACCGCGCTGGAGCGCGGTCTCATCGAGCGGGCCGGCCCGGAGCTCGGCGGCAAGTTGCGCGCCGGCCGGTCGCGCAACGACCAGGTGGCGACCGAGCTGCGGATGTACCTGCGCTCGGCGGTGCGGGATCTCGCCGGCCTGGTGCTGGACCTGGTGGAGGTGCTCGCGGCCCGGGCGGCGGAGCACCTCGAGGCGCCGATGCCGGGCCGCACCCACCTGCAGCACGCGCAGCCGGTGCTGCTGTCGCACCACCTGCTGGCGCACGCGTGGGCGCTGCTGCGCGACGTGGACCGGATGCGCGACTGGGACCACCGCACCGACGAGTCGCCGTACGGCTCGGGCGCGCTGGCCGGATCCTCGCTCGGGCTCGACCCGGACTACGTGGCCGCGTCGCTGGGCTTCTCGCGCGCGGTGGCGAACTCGATCGACGGGACGGCGTCCCGCGACTTCGCGGCCGAGGCGGCGTTCGTCCTGGCCATGGTCGGGGTGGACGTATCCCGGCTGGCCGAGGAGGTGATCGTCTGGGCGACCGCGGAGTTCGGCTTCGTGGCGCTGGACGACGCCTGGGCGACCGGCTCGTCGATCATGCCGCAGAAGAAGAACCCGGACGTCGCGGAGCTGGCCCGGGGCAAGGCGGGTCGCCTGGTGGGCAACCTCGCGGGCCTGCTCACGGCGCTGAAGGCGCTGCCGCTGGCGTACAACCGCGACCTGCAGGAGGACAAGGAGCCGGTCTTCGACTCGGTGGATACGCTGCACGTGGTGCTTCCGGCGTTCACGGGCATGATGGCGACGCTGCGCTTCGACGAGGCGCGGCTCGCCGGGCTCGCGCCGGCGGGCTTCGCGCTCGCCACGGACGTCGCGGAGTGGCTCGTGCGGCGCGGCGTGCCGTTCCGGCAGGCGCACGAGATCACCGGCAGGTGCGTGCGCCGGTGCGAGGAGCGGGGAGTCGAGCTGTGGGACCTGTCCGACTCGGAGCTGGCCGAGATCTCGCCGTGGCTGACCCCGGAGGTACGGGAGGTGCTGTCGGTGCGCGGTGCCCTGGCCGCGCGGTCGGCGCGCGGCGGCACGGCGCCGGCGCGGGTGCGCGAGCAGTTGGAG
>JBMCTR010000215.1:0-4244 GCA_048622955.1 Actinomycetota bacterium | reverse complement strand
GGTCCGGGCGGGTCAGGATTGCGTCCACCCGGGCTCCCCGGCGCACGAGCACGGCGCCGGCGTACAGCGCGTCGCCGCCGTTGTCGCCCCCGCCGACGAGCAGGGTGACCCGGGCGCCGTACGGCCCGTCGAGTATCCGGGCACACCGCGCGGCGAGGCCGGCTGCGGCCCGCTGCATCAGCGTGCCGGCGGGCAGCCGGTCCATCAGGTGCTGCTCTGCGGTGCGGATCCGGGGGACGTCGTAGGCGCCGATCACGAGTGGCCCTCCAGGACGACCATCGCGGAGGCGATGCCCGCGTCGTGCGAGAGCGACACGTGGATGTGCCCGACGCCGAGCGAGTCGCACCGCTTGGCGACGGTCCCGGCGACCTCGAGCCGCGGCCGGCCGTCCGCGCCGCTCACCACCTCGGCATCGTGCCAGTGCAATCCGGACGGCGCGCCGAGCGCCTTGGCCAGCGCCTCCTTGGCCGCGAACCGGGCCGCCTGGGACGGGATCGGCCGACTGCGCTCGCCCGCGGTGAACAGCCGGTCCGCCAGCGCGGGCGTCCGCTCGAGAATCTCGGCGAATCGGGCCACGTCGACGACGTCGATGCCCACACCCACGATCACGGGACCCAGCGTTGCACACCTCGCTCGTGGCGGCAGGCGTCCTCGAGGTTCGTCATGGGGTGACGCTGTCGCCAATAGCGTTCGCCCGTACGTCGCCACCGGCATCCGACCGTCGCGGGGCGGGCGCCCGGGGGACGACCGCGGGCCCGGAGCGTCCGACCCGTTGCCTCCTCCGGCTCCGGCAGCTACCTTGTACCGCATGGAACCGGGCGGTGCCCGCTATCCGCTCTCGCAGTTGCGACGGGGCGTGCTCGAGTACTGCGTGCTCTCGCTGCTCGTGGACGAGGACCGCTACGGTTTCGACCTGGTACGGCGGCTCGGCGAGGTGGACGGCATGGTGACCAGCGAAGGCACGATCTATCCGCTGCTGTCCCGGCTCCGGCGGGAAGGGTGGGTCGCGACGAGGTGGGCGGAGTCCGAGACCGGCCCGCCGCGGCGTTACTACGCCATCACGCCCGCCGGGCGCAGGGCCCTGATGGCCTTCGCCGACGAGTGGCGCCGCTTCCGCGACGCGGTCGACCAGCTACTGCCGGGAGCGTCCGAGTGAGCAACCCCACCGTCGACGAACTGGTCAGCGACTACCTCGCCCGCCTCGAGGAGGCCGCCCGCGACCTGCCGGCAGGCCGGCGTACCGAGCTCCTCGACGAGATCCGCGAGCACATCGATGCCGGTAGAGAGACGGGCGCGGCGTCCGACGAGGCCGCGGTCCGCACGATGCTCGACCGGCTGGGTGAGCCCGAGGACATCGCCGCTGCCGCCCTCGCCGAAGACGCCGGTTGGCAGCCTGCCGCCGCGGGTGCCCCGCCAGCACCGGCCGGCGTTCCGAGCCCTTCAGGCACCGGTCTGGAGCTCGCCGCCGTGCTGCTGCTGACGGTCGGCTCGATCATCCCCGTGGTGGGGTGGGCGGTCGGTGTTGTCCTGCTGTGGGCCTCCCGGTTGTGGCGGACGTGGGAGAAGGTGCTCGGCACCCTCGTCGTGCCGGGCGGCCCGGGCCTGTTCTTCTGGTTCGGCATCGTGTTCGGCGTCCGTACGTGCACGGGTTCGGCGACACGGGACCCCGGGGCCGGAACGATCCTGGAGTCACGAACGTGCACGGTCGCCGGGTTCCCAGCGTGGCTCGGCACGGCGCTGCTCGTCGCGGCCCTGGTGGCGCCGCTCGTCGTCGGCGCTGTGCTTTACTCCCGGGCGCGTGCGCGTGCGGCAACCGAGCCGGCCGTGCTGCCACCTGCGCCGGACGTGCCGACGGCGGGACGGGCGGAGCCGGCTGCCCGGTCTCCGTGGGGCGGCTCCGAGATCGCCAGCGTCATCCTCCTCGCCGCGAGCACCGTCTTCGCGATCGCCTTGTTCGGCCCTGCCGGCGTCGTGCTGGCGCTGCTCGCCTTGATCGCCGGCCTGGTGTTCGTCTGGTCGTCACCGCAGTGGACGCAGCGCGAGAAGCGGATCGCCACCGTTGTCGCCGCGGTGCCGCCTGCGGTCGCCCTGCTCGGCGTCGTGGCCTTCACCATGATGTGGCGGGTGATGTGAGATGGCTCTCGGCGTAGGGCTGCTGTTCCTGCTCGCCGCTCTCGGCCCGGCCGTGGCGGCGACCTACCTCGCCGTGGCGCTCAACCGGCGCCGCTGAGCTCGAGAAGCCGGCGTCCGCCCTTCCGATGGGGCGACAGCTGTCCCGCCTCCCGTGCTCGGCTGGGCCGCCCACCAGGGTCCGCCGCACGCCACGAGGCCCGCAGACCTGCTGCGGTAGGGGTGACCCTGCTGAACGTGATCGAACCTACTCGACGGTGACGCTCTTGGCGAGGTTGCGCGGCTGGTCGACGTCGTAACCGCGGGCGCCTGCCATCTCGCAGGCGAACACCTGCAGCGGCACCACGGCCACCAGCGGCTGCAGCAGCGTCGGGCACTGCGGCAGCCGGACCAGGTGGTCGGCGTACGGCTCGACGGCCTCGTCCCCCTCCTCGGCGAGGACGATCGTGCGCGCCCCGCGCGCCCGCACCTCCTGGATGTTCGACACGATCTTGTCGTGGACGACGGACCGGCCGCGCGGCGACGGCACGACCACGAAGACGGGGACGCCGTCCTCGATCAGGGCGATCGGCCCGTGCTTGAGCTCGCCGGCGGCGAAGCCCTCGGCGTGCATATAGGCGATCTCCTTGAGCTTCAGCGCGCCCTCGAGCGCCACCGGGTACCCCACGTGCCGGCCGAGGAACAGCACCGACCCCGTGTCCGCCAGCGACCGGGCGAGCTTGCGTACCGGCTCCATCGTCTCCAGCACGTGCTCGACCCGGTCCGGCATCGACGCCAGGTCGCGCAGCACGGCCGTCACCTCGTCGCCCCACTTGGTGCCGCGGACCTGGCCGAGGTACAGCGCCACGAGGTAGCAGGCCACGATCTGGGTGAGGAACGACTTCGTCGACGCGACGGCCACCTCCGGGCCGGCGTGGGTGTAGACGACGGCGTCCGACTCGCGCGGGATCGTCGCCCCGTTGGTGTTGCAGATCGCCAGCACGCGGGAGCCCTGCTCGCGGGCGTAGCGCAGCGCCATCATGGTGTCCATCGTCTCGCCGGACTGGCTGACCGCCACGATCAGCGTCTGCCGGTCGACCACGGGGTCCCGGTAGCGGAACTCGCTGGCAAGTTCGACTTCGCACGGGATCCGGGTCCAGTGCTCGATCGCGTACTTCGCCACCATCCCGGCGTAGTACGACGTGCCCGCCGCGATGATGATGATCTTGTCGATGTCGCGCAGGTCGTCGTCGGACAGCCGCATCTCGTCGAGCGCCAGGTTGCCGGACTCGTCGACCCGGCCGAGCAGCGTGTCGGCGACGGCCCGCGGCTGCTCGGCGATCTCCTTGAGCATGAAGTAGTCGTAGCCGCCCTTCTCGGCGGCCGAGGCGTCCCAGTCGACGTGGTAGTGCTTGTGCTCGACGGGGTCGCCCTCGAAGTCGGTGAGCGTCACGCCGTCGGGCGTGATCTCGACGACCTGGTTCTCGCCGACCTCCAGGGCGTCCCGGGTGTGCGCGATGAACGCGGCGACGTCGGAGGCGAGGAAGTTCTCGCCGTCTCCGAGGCCGACGACGAGCGGCGAGTTGCGGCGGGCGGCGACCACGCGGTCCGCCTCCTCGGCGTGCACGGCGACCAGGGTGAACGCGCCTTCCAGCCGGCGGCACACCGCGCGCATCGCGGCGGCGAGCCCGGCGCCCCTGGCGACCTCGGCGGCCAGCAGGTGCGCCGTGACCTCGGTGTCGGTGTCCGACTTGAACGTGACGCCGCTGTCCTCCAGCTCATCGCGCAGCCGGGAGAAGTTCTCGATGATCCCGTTGTGGATGACCGCCACCTGGCCGGCGGTGTCGAGATGCGGGTGCGCGTTGCGGTCGGTCGGCGCGCCGTGCGTCGCCCACCGGGTGTGCCCGATGCCGGTGGTGGACGCCGGCACCGGCGACGTCGACAGCTCCTTCTCCAGGTTGGACAGCTTGCCGGCCGCCTTGGCCGAGGCCAGCGCACCGTCCGCGACCACCGCGACGCCGGCCGAGTCGTAGCCCCGGTACTCCAGCCGGCGCAGACCTTCGATCACGACGTCGAGGGCCGGCTGCTCACCTACGTATCCGACGATCCCGCACACGCGGGCCAGCGTACGACAG
>JBMCTR010000214.1:0-4260 GCA_048622955.1 Actinomycetota bacterium | reverse complement strand
CGCAGGCGGGGGCGACCGACGCGCAGGCGAAGGCGTGCCTGCGGCTCGCCGAGATCAGCAGCGAGGACTTGTCGTTCGCCGACCAGGTCCGGGCGCTGGGGGTGAGCGACCCGCTGCTCGACGAGGGCCTCGACGAACTGAGCACGGTGGTGGAGGAGGTGCGCGAGCACGCTCCGGGCCTGGTGGCCGCCGACCTGCGGATCGCGCGCGGGCTGGACTACTACACCGGCACGGTCTACGAGACGCTCCTGGCCGGCCACGAGGATCTCGGCTCGATCTGCTCCGGCGGCCGGTACGACAACCTGGCCAGCGCCGGGGCGCACCGCTACCCGGGCGTCGGGCTGTCGGTGGGGGTGACCCGGCTGCTGTCGCGGCTGTTCCGCGCGGACCTGGTGCGGGCGTCCCGTCCCGTCCCGACGGCGGTGCTGATCGCGCTGCACGACGACGCCGGCCGGCCCGCGGCCAACCGGCTCGCCGCGGCCTTCCGCCAGCGGGGCATCGCGACTGAGGTCTCGCCGACCGCGGCGAAGTACGGCAAGCAGATCCGCTACGCCGACCGCAGGGGCATCCCGTACGTCTGGTTCCCCGGCCGCGACGACCAGCCGCACCAGGTCAAGGACCTGCGCAGCGGCGAGCAGGTGGACGCCGACCCGGCCACCTGGACGCCGCCGGCGGCCGACGCGTGGCCCGCGATGCTGACCTGAGCGGGTGCCGCCGCATCCGGCTTGGGGTGGGACCTCGACAACCGGCACTCGTCCCGTCGGGCCTGCATCGACTTGACTTCAATTCGCAACGCATGTTCGAATAGAGTATGCGATGGCGGTCGCAGGCGCTCGAGGCACCGGCAGCGGGGACGCTGCCCGGGCTGTCGCGGATCCCGGGCCTGGTCCGCAGCGTCCGCACTCCGGAGTTCGCCGGCGTGACGTTCCACGAGGTCCGGGCGCGCAGCGTGCTCAACCGCGTTCCGGGGCAGTCGCGCGTCCCGTTCCAATGGACGGTCAACCCGTACCGCGGGTGCACCCACGCGTGCGTCTACTGCCTTGCCGGCGACACCCCCGTGCTGCTGGGCGACGGCACGCAGCGGCCGCTGGCGGAGATCCGCGTCGGTGACACGGTGTACGGGACGCAGCCGCACGGCCGCGGCCGGCGGTACGTCCTGACCGACGTGGTCGCCCACTGGCAGACCACCAAGCCGGCCCTCCGTGTGGTGCTGGCGGACGGGACCACGCTGGTCGCCAGCGACGACCACCGGTTGCTGACGACGCGGGGCTGGCAGCCGGTGTCCGAGCTCACCCTCGCCGATCAGCTGGTGGGCGGCGCCCGGCTGCGCCACCTGCCGCGCCACGCGCGCAGGCGTCCCGTCGACGGCGCCACGGTGACCAGCGAGCCGGGGCTGAAGGTCACGTCCGTCCAGCCGGTCGGCCGCGACGTCGCGATGTACGACATCACCACCGGCACGGGCGACTTCATCGCCGACGGCGTGGTGAGCCACAACTGTTTCGCCCGCCGCAGCCACGAGTGGCTGGAGCTCGACACCGGGACGGGGTTCGACAGCGAGATCGTCGTGAAGGTGAACACGCCCGAGGTGCTGGCGCGGGAGCTCGCCCGGCCGTCGTGGACGCGCGAGCACGTCGCCCTCGGCACCAACACCGACCCGTACCAGCGGGCCGAGGGCCGCTACCGCCTGATGCCCGGCACGATCGAGGCGCTCGCCGGCTCCGGCACGCCGTTCTCGATCCTCACCAAGGGCACCCTGCTCCGGCGCGATCTCGGGCTGCTGCAGCGCGCCGCCCGCCGGGTGCCGGTACGGCTGTCCGTGTCGCTCGGCGTCCACGACGAGCGGCTGCACGGTGCGATCGAACCGGGGACGCCGACGCCGCGGGCGAGGCTGGACCTCGTCCGCGCGATCCGCGACGCGGGGTTCGACTGCGGCGTGCTGCTCGCGCCCGTGCTGCCGTGGCTGACGGACCCGCTGGAGCACCTCGACGACGCCCTGGCCCAGCTCGCCGCGGCGGGGGCGACGAGCGTGACGCCGATCGTGCTGCACCTGCGCCCCGGAGCGCGCGAGTGGTTCTTCCAGTGGTTGCGGCGCGAACGGCCCGATCTCGTGCCCAGGTACGAGCGGTTGTACCAGCGTGGCGCGTACGTCCCGCGCGCCTACACCGACTGGCTGGGCGAGCGGCTCGCACCGCTGCTGGCGCGGCACGGGCTGGACCGCGCCGCCGGCGGCGAGGCGCGCGGAGTTCCGCCGGAGGAGCCCTCGGGCGACTACAGCGCCGCCCCGGCGACGACCGGCGACGACGGGCCGCCGCAACAGCTGTCCCTGATCTGAGCGGGCCGCCGGAAACCGGTTCGGCTCGGGGGGTCGGACTTCCGTAGGATCGGGGGCGCCTCGTGTGTTCCCCTGAAGCTGGTGAAAGGGACCGTTGTGCTTCGCACCCATGCGGCCGGAGAGCTCCGGGCCGACCACGCCGGACAGACCGTCACGCTCGCGGGTTGGGTGGCGCGCCGCCGCGATCACGGTGGGGTCGCGTTCGTCGACCTGCGGGACGCGTCCGGCGTCGCCCAGGTGGTGATCCGCGACGAGGCGGTCGCCCACGGGCTGCGCAACGAGTTCGTCGTCCAGGTGACCGGGGAGGTCGCACGCCGGCCGGCGGGCAACGAGAACCCCGCGCTGCCCACCGGCGAGATCGAGGTGATCGCCTCGGCCGTTCAGGTGCTCAGCGAATCCGAGCCGCTGCCGTTCCAGATCGACGAGCACGTCGAGGTGGGCGAGGAGGTGCGCCTGCGCTACCGGTACCTGGACCTGCGGCGTAGCGGACCCGCGCGGGCGCTGCGGTTGCGGTCGACGGTGAACCAGGTCGCGCGTGAAGTGCTGCTCGCGCAGGATTTCGTCGAGGTCGAGACGCCCACCATGACGCGGTCCACACCGGAGGGCGCCCGCGACTTCATCGTTCCCGCCCGGTTGCGGCCGGGGTCGTGGTACGCGCTGCCGCAGTCGCCGCAGCTGTTCAAGCAGCTGCTGATGGTCGCGGGCGTCGAGCGCTACTTCCAGATCGCCCGGTGCTACCGCGACGAGGACTTCCGCGCCGACCGCCAGCCGGAGTTCACCCAACTCGACCTCGAGATGAGCTTCGTCGACCAGGACGACGTGATGGCGCTGTCCGAGCAGATCGTCGCGGCGCTGTGGAAGCTGGTCGGGCACGACGTCCCGACGCCGCTGCCGCGGCTGACCTATCACGACGCGATGGACCGCTACGGCACCGACAAGCCGGACCTGCGCTACGACCTGGAGCTGACCGAGGTCACGCCGCTGTTCACCGACACCGAGTTCCGGGTGTTCCGGGAGCCGTACGTCGGGGCGGTCGTCCACCCCGGCGGAGCGGCGCAAACCCGCAAGGAGCTCGACGGCTGGCAGGAGTGGGCCCGCGCCCGCGGTGCGCGCGGGCTGGCGTACATGCTCGTGGGCGAGGACGGCGAGCTCCGCGGGCCGGTCGTGAAGAACCTGTCGGAGGCCGAACGCACCGGCGTCGTCGAGCGCACCGGGGCTCAGCCCGGCGACGCGATCTACTTCGCGGCCGGGTTCCGGAAGCCGTCCCAGTCGCTGCTCGGCGCCGCCCGGAAGGAGATCGCGCGGCGGGCCGGCCTCGTCCCGGAGGACGCCTGGTCGTTCGTCTGGGTCGTGGACGCGCCGCTGTTCGAACGGGTGGAGGAGACCGACGAGGTCGCGCTCGGCACCGGCGAGTGGACGGCGGTGCACCACCCGTTCACCGCGCCGAAGCCCGAGTTCCTCGACACCTTCGACACCGACCCGGACAACGCGCTGGCCTACGCGTACGACCTGGTGTGCAACGGCGAGGAGATCGCCGGGGGCTCGATCCGTATCCACCGGCCGGACATCCAGCAGCGGGTGTTCAACGTGCTGGGCCTGAGTTGGGAGCGGGCCGAGGAGAGGTTCGGCTTCCTGCTCGAGGCCTTCCGGTACGGCGGGCCGCCGCACGGCGGGATCGCCTTCGGCTGGGACCGCATCGTGGCGCTGCTGTTCGGCTCGGACTCCATCCGCGAGGTCATCGCGTTCCCGAAGACGGGCGGGGGCTACGACCCGCTGACCGGTGCGCCGGCGCCCATCTCCGCGGAGCAGCGCAAGGAGGCGGGCGTGGACGCCGTCCCGGACCAGGACCGCGAAGCGTCCGGCCGGTAACGTCGACGTCTTCGATACCGGGACCGCACCTCAATACCGAGACCGCCGCTACTCGCGAG
>JBMCTR010000213.1:0-4264 GCA_048622955.1 Actinomycetota bacterium | reverse complement strand
CCAAGGACCCCCGTCCGTGTTCCGCAGGATGCCGACTATCGAAGAATCTGTCCAGAACGGCGGCCGGAAACCTGCGGCGTCACACGTCCTTGGCGAGCAGGCTCTCGCCCTCGACCCAGCGGGCGAGCGTCCAGAGCAGGTCCGAGCAGCGGTTGAGGTACGGCAGCACGTGCGAGCCGGGTGCGGCCGCCTCCAGCGCGTCGCGCTCGGCCCGGCGGACGACCGTCCGCGCGAGATCCAGCGCGGCCGCGACCGGGTGGCCGCCGGGCACGGCGAAGTCCTTCGGCGGCTCGAAGCGCGCCGACACCTCGTCGATGGTGGTCTCCAGCGCCGTGACCATCTCGGCGGTGACGAGCGACGTGCCGGGCGTGCCCTTGTCGCGCCGCTGCGGGTTCAGCGCCAGGTCGGCCATCAGCACCCACAGGTCGCGCTCGACGCCGATGAGCAGCCCGTCGAGCTCGCCCCCCGGCTCCGCGCGCGACCGGGCCAGTCCGATGACCGCCTGCGCCTCGTCGACCGTTCCGTACGCCCGGACCGCCGGCGCGTCCTTCGGCACCCGGCTGCCGTAGAGCAATCCGGTGCTGCCGTCGTCGCCGCGTCGCGTGTAGACCTTCACGCGGCAAGCTTGGCACGTGGACGTATCGTGAGGGGCATGGCCGTCATCGTTGCGGGCGCGCGTACGCCGATCGGAAAGATGCTCGGGTCGTTGTCCGGGTTCTCCGCGGTCGACCTCGGGGGTGTCGCGATCTCCGCCGCCGTCGACCGCGCGGGCATCGCCGCCGACTCCGTGGAGTACGTGATCATGGGCCATGTGCTGCAGGCCGGCACCGGCCAGATCACCGCCCGCCAGGCCGCGGTCAAGGCGGGCATCCCGATGACGGTCCCGGCGCTGACGGTCAACAAGGTCTGCCTGTCCGGCATCGACGCGATCGCGCTCGCCGACCAGCTGATCCGCGCCGGCGAGTTCGAGGTCGTCGTCGCGGGCGGGATGGAGTCGATGACCAACGCCCCGCACCTGCTGCCGCGGTCGCGGTACGGGCACAAGTACGGGGACGTGACGCTCCTCGACCACATGGCCTACGACGGGCTGCACGACGTGTTCACCGACCAGCCGATGGGCGCGCTCACCGAGCAGGCCGGCGCTCCGACCCGCGAGGAGCAGGACGCGTACAGCGCGCGCTCCCACCAGCGCGCGGCCACCGCGTGGAAGAACGGGCTGTTCGACGACGAGGTCGTCCCCGTCGACATCCCGCAGCGCAACGGCGAACCGGTGCCCTTCGCGGCGGACGAGGGCATCCGCGGCGACACCACGGTGGAGTCACTGGCCAAGCTGCGGCCGGCGTTCCGCGGGGACGGGACCATCACCGCCGGGTCGGCGTCCCAGATCTCCGACGGCGCGTGCGCCGTCGTCGTGATGAGCGAGGCCAAGGCCGACGAGCTGGGGCTGGCCCCGCTGGCGCGGATCGGCGCCCACGGTGTCGTGGCCGGCCCGGACTCCACGCTGCAGAGCCAGCCGGCGCGCGCCATCGCGACCGCGTGCCGCCGGGAGAACCTGGAGCCCACCGACCTGGACCTCGTCGAGATCAACGAGGCGTTCGCGGCGGTCGGCATCGCGAGCACCCGCGAGCTCGGGCTCGACGAGGAGACGGTGAACGTCAACGGCGGCGCGATCGCCGTCGGCCATCCCATCGGCATGTCCGGCGCCCGCCTGGTGCTGCACCTCGCGCTCGAGCTGCGCCGCCGCGGCGGCGGCGTGGGAGCGGCCGGGCTGTGCGGCGGCGGCGGCCAGGGCGACGCGCTGGTCATCCGGGTGCCGACGAGCTGATGCGCACGGGCGTCCCCGAGCTCGTGGAGCGCGCCCGATCGGGGGATCCGCGTGCGGTGGCCCGGTTGGTCTCGCTCGTCGAGGACGCGTCTGCCCAGTTGCGGGACGTGATGGCGGCTCTGGTGCCGCACGCCGGACACGCCGAGGTGATCGGGGTCACCGGCTCGCCGGGGGTGGGCAAGTCGACGGTGACGTCCGGCCTGGTGTCGGAGTACCGGCGGGCCGGACGCCGGGTGGGCGTGCTGGCGGTCGACCCGACCTCGCCGTTCTCCGGCGGTGCGCTGCTCGGCGACCGGGTGCGGATGCAGGAGCACGCGACCGACTCCGGCGTCTACATCCGCTCGATGGCGACCCGCGGCCACCTCGGGGGGCTCGCCTGGGCGACACCGCAGGCACTGCGCGTGCTCGACGCGGCCGGGTGCGACGTGGTCCTGATCGAGACGGTCGGCGTCGGGCAGTCCGAGGTCGAGGTGGCGGCGCTTGCCGACACGACGATCGTGGTGCTGGCTCCGGGGCTCGGCGACGGCGTGCAGGCCGCCAAGGCGGGTCTGCTGGAGGTCGGGGACGTCTACGTGGTGAACAAGGCGGACCGGGACGGCGCCGACGACGTGGTGCGCGATCTGCGCGGTACGGTCCGGCTCGCCGAGCGCAAGCCGGGCGACTGGCGGCAGCCGATCGTGCCGACCGTCGCGACCCGGGGGGAGGGCGTCGACGAGTTGGCGGCGGCGGTCGCCCGCCACCGCGAGTGGCTGGGCCGCACCGGCGAACTGGACCGGCGGCGGCACCGCCGGGTGCACGACGAGATCGAGGCGATCGTCATGACGGCGGTGCGCGCCCGGTTCGACAGGCTGCACGGCGACGCGCGGCTCGACACGCTGGCGGAAAAGGTGCTCGGGGGGCACCTCGACCCGTACGCTGCCGCTGACGAGGTGATCGCCGCCTTGTAGCCCCCACCCGGCGCGCCGTCGCGACAGGCGCCTCGCTTTGGGGTAAAAACGAAAAAGGACGTCGTTGCGACGGAGAGGACCTGCCCTGTGTTCAAGAAGGTGCTGACCGTGCTGGCCATCGCCTTCGCCGCGTACTACCTGTTCACGGATCCCGCGGCGGCGGCGGGCGCGGTGAGCGGTGCAGGTGAGGCCGTCGCGTCGTTGTTCGAGTCGATCATCACGTTCTTCTCCGAGTTGTTCTAGGCGGCACGCATGGCGCGCGCGCCCGGGAACCCGTTCAGCGGCCTTGTCGACGGCTTCGTCCGGTGGCTCGACCGGATCGCCGAGGACGGCCTGCTGCGGCTGCTGTGGCGCTGGTCCACCTCGTGGTTCGGCCGCGACCGCGTCATGCGCAAGCTGGTCACCGGCGAGAACGTCATCGCCCACGTGCTGCACAGCTGGATCGCCTACGTCATCCCGGTGCTGATCTGCGTTGGTGGGGTGGCGCTCGGGGTGCTGTGGCTGCCCCGGGTCTCCGTCGACGCCGCGTGGTTCCCGATCTCGGTCGTCGCCGGGGTGCTGGGCTACGGCTTCTACAAGGTGCTACAGCAGGCCCGGGACCGCTTCGTCATCACCGACTCGAGGGTCTACCGCGTGTGGGGCGTGTTCTCGCTCGGGGAGGCGGAGATGGAGATCGTGCGGGTGCTCGACGTCACGGTCAACCGGCCGTGGTACCTGCGGCTGGTCGGCTCCGGCCATCTCGTGCTGGAGAACGCCGCCCAGGAGCAGGGGCTGCGCGAAATCAAGTACATTCCCCGGGCCAACGATTTGTCGGTGGAGATCCACCGCAGGCGCCGGCAGATGATGGGCCTGATGGGTGACGAGGACTCCGGTACCGAGCCGACGGAGCACAGGCCCCCGCGCTCGCAGCACCCGCGCAAGCCCCGTCCGGTCACCGCGCGGCGGCACCGGTAAGTTTTCAGCGTGGCAGACCCCCTCGACTTGCCGTTCGACCCGATCGACAGGGCGGCGTCGATCTGGCGCGAGCGGTTCGGCCCGGCGGGCGCGATGGCCGCCGCGACGTCGGTCATGCGGGTCCAGCAACTGCTGCTCGCCGAGTTCGACCGGATCTGCAGGCCGTACGGCGTGACCTTCGCCCGCTACGAGGCGCTCGTGCTGCTGAGCTTCAGCCGCGCCGGTGCGCTGCCCATGGCCAAGATCGGCGAGCGGCTGATGGTGCACCCGACGAGCGTGACGAACACGATCCAGCGGCTCGAGGCCGCGGGTTTCGTGACGCGGGAGCCCAACCCGCACGACGGCCGCGGCACGCTGGCACGGATCACCGATCTCGGCCGCGAGGTCGTCGACAACGTCACCAAGGAGTTGATGGCCGCCGAGTTCGGCCTCGGGTCGCTGGACGACCGTCAGCGAGCGCAGCTGTTCGACCTGCTGCGCGAGGTGCGGACCGCGGCGCGCGACTTCCACCCCGGCTGATCACCGGCGGGCCCAGGAG
>JBMCTR010000212.1:0-4279 GCA_048622955.1 Actinomycetota bacterium | reverse complement strand
GCCACGATGTCGCCGCCGCCGGTGCCGCCCTCCGGGCCCATGTCGATGATCCAGTCGGCTGTCTTGATGACGTCCAGGTTGTGCTCGATGACGACGACCGTGTTGCCCTTCTCCACCAGGTTGTCGAGCACGCCGATCAGCTTGCGGATGTCGTCGAAGTGCAGGCCGGTCGTGGGCTCGTCCAGCACGTACAGCGTCCGGCCCGTGGACCGCTTCTGCAGTTCGGACGCCAGCTTGACCCGCTGCGCCTCCCCGCCGGACAGCGTCGGCGCCGGCTGGCCGAGCCGGATGTAGCCGAGCCCGACGGCGGACAGCGTCCGCAGGTGGCGGGCGATGCGCTCGACCGGGCCGAAGAACTCCATCGCCTCCTCGATCGGCATCTCGAGGACCTCGGAGATCGTCTTGCCCTTGTAGTGCACCTCCAGCGTCTCGCGGTTGTACCGGGCGCCGTGGCACACCTCGCACGGGACGTACACGTCCGGCAGGAAGTTCATCTCGATCCGGATCGTCCCGTCGCCGCTGCACGCCTCGCACCGGCCGCCCTTGACGTTGAACGAGAACCGCCCGGGCTGGTAACCGCGGACCTTGGCCTCCTCGGTCTCGGCGAACAGCTTGCGGATGTGGTCGAACACGCCCGTGTACGTCGCCGGGTTGCTGCGCGGCGTGCGGCCGATCGGCGACTGGTCGACGTGGACGACCTTGTCCACCAGCGCGTTGCCGTCGATGCGGCGGTGCCGCCCGGCCATCGTCTTCGTGCCGTAGATCTTCCGCGCCAGGCCGGTGTAGAGGATGTCGTTCACCAGCGTGGACTTGCCCGAGCCGCTGACGCCCGTGACCGTGATGAAGCAGCCCAGCGGGAAGCTCACCGTGATGTCGCGCAGGTTGTGCTCCCGCGCCTGCACCACCGTCAGCTCCCTGCCGGCCACCGGCGGGCGGCGCATCCCCGGGACCGGGATGCTGCGCCGGCCCGCCAGGTACGCGCCGGTGAGCGAGCCCTCGTGCGCGATCAGCTCCTCGACGGGGCCCGCCATCACGACCTGCCCGCCGTGCTCGCCGGCGCCCGGGCCGATGTCGACCACCCAGTCGGCGCTGCGGATGGTCTCCTCGTCGTGCTCGACCACGATCAGCGTGTTGCCGAGGTCGCGCAGCCGGAGCAAGGTGCCGATGAGCCGCCGGTTGTCGCGCTGGTGCAGCCCGATCGACGGCTCGTCGAGCACGTACAGCACGCCCACGAGCCCGGACCCGATCTGCGTGGCCAGGCGGATCCGCTGCGCCTCACCGCCGGCCAGCGTGCCGGCCGAACGGTCCAGCGTGAGGTAGTCGAGCCCGACGTCGACCAGGAACCGCAGCCGTTCGTTGACCTCCTTGAGCACGCGCGCGGCGATCTGCTGCTCGCGGTCGCTCAGTTCGAGGTCGCGCAGGAAGGCGGCGCACTCGCCGATCGGCATGGCCGCGACCTCGGCGATGCTCTTGCCGCCCACGGTGACCGCCAGGCTGACCGGCCGTAGCCGCGTCCCGCCGCAGGCCTCGCACGGGACCTCGCGCATGAAGCTCTCGAACCGCTCGCGGCTCGCGTCCGACTCGGCCTCCGCGTAGCGCCGCTCGACCCACGGGATCACGCCCTCGTACGTCGTGTAGTACGAACGCTCGCGGCCGTACCGGTTCCGGTAGTGGACGTGCACCGGCTCCGGGTGGCCGTGCAGCAGCGCCTTGCGGGCGCGGGCGGGCAGCCGCTCGAACGGCACGTCGGTACGGAACCCGACCGCCTCGGCGAGCGCCTGGATCATCCGGTCGAAGTACTCCGACGTGTGGCCCGTCGACCATGGCGCCAGCGCGCCCTCGTCGAGGCTCAGGCTCGGGTCCGGGACCGCGAGCTCCGGGTCGACCCGCATCTTGGTGCCGATGCCGGTGCACTCCGGGCAGGCGCCGAACGGCGAGTTGAACGAGAACGACCGCGGCTCGAGCTCCTCGAACGACAGGTCGTCGTACGGGCAGTACAGGTGCTCGGAGTGCACCCGCTCACGCTGCGGGTCGTCCTCGGGAAGATCGACGAAGTCCAGGGTGACCACGCCGCCCGACAGCCGCAGCGCGGTCTCGATCGAGTCGGTCAGCCGCCGCTGGGCCGTGCGCTTGACCGTCAGCCGGTCGACAACGACCTCGATCGTGTGCTTCTCCTGCTTCTTCAGGCTGGGCGGCTCGGTGAGCTGGTGGACGACGCCGTCGACGCGCACCCTGGAGTAGCCCTGCGAGCGCAGCACGCGGAACAGGTCGGCGTACTCCCCCTTGCGCTCCCGGACCACCGGAGCCAGGACCTGGAACCGGGTGCCCTCCTCGAGCCGGAGCACCTGGTCGACGATCGACTGCGGCGTCTGCCGCCCGATGGGACGGCCGCACTCCGGGCAGTGCGGGTGCCCCACCCGGGCATAGAGCAGCCGCAGGTAGTCGTGGACCTCGGTGATGGTGCCCACCGTCGATCTCGGGTTGCGGGACGTCGACTTCTGGTCGATCGACACCGCGGGCGACAGGCCCTCGATGAAGTCGACGTCCGGCTTGTCCATCTGCCCGAGGAACTGGCGGGCGTAGGCGGACAGCGACTCGACGTACCGCCGCTGGCCCTCCGCGAAGATCGTGTCGAACGCGAGGCTGGACTTGCCGGACCCGGAGATGCCGGTGAACACGATCAGGCTGTCGCGGGGCAGCTCGAGCGAGACATCCTTGAGGTTGTGCTCACGAGCGCCCTTCACGACCAAGTTGCGAGCGGGGTCCTCGGCCATGGGCTCCTCTGTCATAGCGTGCACACTCGGCATCGTAGGCGGCGCACCCGACAATGCTGTCGTTCCGCGGGTCGGTCGGGCTATGTTCGGGGGCATGCCCGACACCCCTGACAAGTTTGCCGCAACCGAGCACGATGCCGAGACTGTCGGCCCGGTCTCGGCCGCGACCGACCGGCTGCTGGCCACCACCGAGCGACTGGACACCGCCGCACTGCGCGGACCGAGCCTGTGCCCCGGCTGGACGCGGGCCCATGTGCTAGCGCACATCGCGCGCAACGCCGACGCGCTGACCAACCTGCTGATCTGGGCCAGCACCGGCGAGGAGAAGCCGATGTACCCCTCCGTCGAGGTGCGCAACGCCGAGATCGAGAAGGGCGCGCACCACGAGCGCGACGAGTTGCTCGCCGACCTTCGCGAGTCCGCGGAACGGTTCTCGACCGCGATCGCGAAGGTGCCCGAGGACGGCTGGGAGCGGCAGGTGCGGACGGGCCCCGCCGCCAGCGGGCGTACCATCCCGGCGCGGCGCGTGGTGTGGCTGCGGTTCCAGGAGGTCGAGATCCACCACGTCGACCTGGACGCGGGCTACACGAGCGACGACTGGCCCGCCCCTTTCGTGGCGCGCGCGCTCGGCGAGGCGCTGCGCGCGGTGGGCCGCCGCGACGACGTGCCCCCGTTCACCGCGGTCGTGGACGGGGAACAGGAGCGGATCGGCGACGGCGGATCGGTGACGGTGCACGGCTCACGGCCGGCGATGCTGGCCTGGCTTACGGGACGGTCGTCCGGAAGCGATCTGCGCGCCGAGCCGGCCGGTCAGCTGCCGGCCATCCCGGACGGAGCGTGGCTGTGAGCGACTACGACGGCAAGGTGGTCCCCGGCGGCCCGGCCGCGGTCCGCGACCTGGCGCGGCTGACCGTGACGAAGGTGTCGGTCGGGCCGATGGACAACAACGCGTACCTGCTGCGCTGCCGGGAGACCGGGGAGGAGGTGCTCATCGACGCCGCGGCCGAGCCGGACCGCATCCTGGCGCTGCGCGGCTCCGGCCCGCTGACCCACGTCGTGACCACGCACCGGCACCGCGACCACTGGCAAGCGCTCGCCGACGTCGTGGACGCCACCGGCGCCACGACGGTGGCCCATGTCGACGACGCGCCGGAGATCCCGGTGCCGACCGTCCGGCCCGTGCGCGACGGCGACCTGATCCCCGTCGGCAGCTGCGAGCTGGAGGTCATCCACCTCGTCGGCCACACGCCGGGCAGCATCGCGCTGCTCTACGACGACCCGGAGGGCTTCCCCCACGTGTGGACCGGCGACTCACTCTTCCCCGGCGGGGTCGGCAACACGTTCGGCAGCCGGGAGAACTTCGAACGGCTGATCAGCGACGTCGAGCGCAAGCTGTTCGACCGGTTGCCGGACGACACCTGGGTCTACCCCGGCCACGGCAACGACACCACCCTGGGCGCGGAGCGCCCGCAACTGCCGGAGTGGCACGCCCGCGGCTGGTGAGG
>JBMCTR010000211.1:0-4282 GCA_048622955.1 Actinomycetota bacterium | reverse complement strand
GCTCGCCGCGCTCGGGGTCCGGACGGTCCGCGGGCTGGCCGAGGCGGACCCGCACAGGCTCGCCGGCGAGCTCGGGCCGGCGACCGGGCCCTGGCTGGTGCGGCTGGCTCGCGGCCGGGCCAGTTCCGTCGTCGACGCGGCGCCGTACGTCGGCCGGTCCCGGGGCCGCGAGACCACCTTCCAGCAGAACCTGGAGGAGTGGCCGGAGGTACGCCGCGAGGTCGCCCGGCTCGCCCGGCGGGTCGCCGCCGACATCGCTGCCGACAGCGACGAGCAGCGCGCCGTCGCACGGGTTGTGGTCAAGGTCCGCTACGCGCCGTTCACCACCCGGACGCACGGGCAGTCGCTGCGACCCCCCTCGGCGGCGGCTGCGGAGATCGAGGCCGCGGCGCTGGCCGCGCTGGAGCGCTTCGCCACCGGCCGTGCGGTGCGCCTGCTGGGCGTCCGTGCCGAGTTCGCGCGTTAGAGCGCAGGGACGCCCGGGTACCCACCCCACTGACGTCAGCAAGCAGACCGACGCAAACCGGAGGTGAAGAACGTGGCCCTGCTCAGAAGAGAGTCCAAGGGTATGGAGCCGCTGGACGTGTTCAGCCGGCTGGACCGGATGTTCGACGAGTGGACGCGGTCGTGGCCGTTCCAGGGCGCCATCCAGCGCTGGCCCGGGCTGGGCGAGGAGGTGATCCGCGTCGACGAGTTCCGGGAGGACTCGACGCTGGTCATCCGGGCCGAGCTGCCGGGCATCGACCCGGACAGGGACGTCGAGCTGACCGTCTCCGACGGCATGCTGCGGATCTCCGCGGAGCGCCGTACCGAGGAGAAGGAGGAGGGCGAGGGCTACCTGCGCCGCGAGCTGCGGCGCGGCGCGTTCAGCCGCACCCTGCCGCTGCCCGAAGCGGTGTCCGAGTCGGACATCAACGCCTCGTACAAGGACGGCATCCTCGAGATCAGGATCGCCCTGCCCGAGGAGGTCACGGCGCACGAGCCGAAGCAGATCCCGGTGCAGAGGGGCTGACGGCAGGGATCCGCGCGGCGCCGTCCGGCGCCTACCATGGCTACAGGAGGGGTAGCCATGGCTGTCAGTGAGGTCACCGACACCGACCGCGCCGGGACGGCGCCGACGTCCCGCCTGCTGGAACGCGTGCGGGCGGGGATCCTCGGGGACGACGAGGTGCTCGACGGGCCGTACGGTCCCCGCCGGATCATCTATGCCGACTACACGGCGTCCGGGCGGTCGCTCGACTTCCTCGAGGACTTCATCCGGGAAGAGGTCCTGCCCCGGTACGCCAACACCCACACCGAGAGCTCGGGCACCGGCCTGCAGACGACGCGGTTGCGGGAGGACGCCCGGGAACTGGTCCGCCGCGCCGTGGGCGGCACCGACGAGGACCTGGTGATCTTCTGCGGGTCTGGCTCGACCGCCGCGGTCAACAAGATCGTGGGCATCCTGGAGCTGCGGATCCCCGCGGGACTGGCCGAGCGGTACCGGCTGCAGGAACAGGTGCCGGCGGACGAGCGGCCGGTGGTGTTCGTCGGCCCGTACGAGCACCACTCGAACGAGCTGCCCTGGCGCGAGTCCATCGCGGACGTGGTCGTGATCTCCGAGGACGCCGACGGGCACATCGACCAGGCGGAGCTCGAAGCGCAACTCGTCAAGTACGCCGACCGCCCGCTGCGGATCGGCAGCTTCTCCGCAGCGTCCAACGTCACGGGCATCCTGTCGGACACCCGCAGCATCACCGCGCTGCTGCACCGGCACGGTGCGCTGTCGTTCTGGGACTTCGCGGCGGCCGGGCCGTACGTGCCGATCCGGGTGGCCGAGTCGGAGCCCGGGGCGGACGACCACTACGACGCGGTCTTCCTGTCGCCGCACAAGTTCGTCGGCGGGCCGCAGACGCCAGGGGTGCTCGTGGTGCGGCGGGACCTCGTCCGCAACAAGGTGCCGACCGTCCCCGGCGGCGGCACGGTGCTGTACGTGGACCCCCTCGGCCACCGGTATCTCGACGATCCCGTCGAGCGGGAGGAGGGCGGGACGCCGGCCATCGTGGAGTCCATCCGCGCCGGGCTGGTGTGCTCGCTCAAGGAGGCCGTGGGCACCGAGCTGATCCAGGCCCGCGAGGAGCGGTTCTGGCGCCGCGCGCTGGCCCGGTGGGAGCAGAACCCGCGGCTGGAGATCCTCGGCAACCGGGACGCGCCGCGGCTGTCGATCGTGTCGTTCCGCGTCCGGCACGGATCCCGCTACCTGCACCACAACTTCGTGGTGGCGGTGCTCAACGACCTGTTCGGCATCCAGGCCCGCGGCGGATGCTCGTGTGCCGGGCCGTACGGGCACCGGCTGCTGCACATCGACGACGTCCAGTCGCACGCGCTCGAGGACGAGATCGGCCAGGGCTGCGACGGCATCAAGCCGGGCTGGGCCAGGGTGAACTTCAACTACTTCCTCACCGACACGGTCTGCGACTACATCATCGACGCGGTGGACGAGGTGGCGACGCGGGGCCACCGGCTGCTGCCGGACTACCTGTTCGACCCGCACACCGGGCTGTGGCAGCACCGCGACGGGCCCGCCGAGCCGCCGCTGCGGCTGGCCGACGTGGCCTTCGACCCGGAGGCCGGGCTGCGGTACCCGCGGCGGGGTGAGCGCGCGGGCGAGGACGCACTGGCCGGGTACCTCGCCGAGGCTCGGGCCCTGCTCGCCGCACGGGACGACGTGGTGCCTGAGGAAGGCCCCACGGGCCTGTCGGACGAGTTCGAGGCGCTGCGCTGGTTCCCGTTGCCGCGTGTCTGCCTCGCGGCCGACGGCACCTCAGTGTGAGATCCGGCGGTACGACGAGTCCACAGCGGCCACCTCCAGGCGAACGCACACCTCACGGCGATGCATTCGCAATTTGTCCGTCTTCCTAACCAGTGCGAGCGCAAGTCCTCGAGGTGAACGTTCGCCTTGCGGAAGCGGGCTGTTGGCCCGATATGCCGTGCTGCAATTGTTGGCTCCGCTATGCGACCATCGTGTGGTCACAGAGCAGGACGCTTCTGCCCCCGGCCACGCTGTCGATCGGTCCGCGACGGTCCGTACCGCTGCGGAGGGTGCGTCCCACCGGGGAATGCCAGACGGCCGCTGCCGTGTTGGGATACCCCAGAGGGTATTACTCAGGAAAGGACGCCGATGGCTACCGTCGAGCTGACCAAGGAAAACTTCAACGAGGTCACCGAGAACTCGGACATCCTCCTCATCGACTTCTGGGCCGAGTGGTGCGCCCCCTGCCGGACGTTCGCTCCTGTCTTCGAGCGTGCTTCGGAGAAGCACTCGGACATCGTCTTCGGCAAGGTGGACACCGAGGCGCAGCGAGAGCTCGCCGCGGCCTTCCAGATCACCTCGATCCCGACGCTGATGGCCGTCCGGGAGAAGGTCGTGCTGTACGCGCAGCCGGGTGCGCTGCCGGAGCACGCGCTCGAAGAGCTGATCGGGAAGGTCCGGGACGTGGACATGGAGGACGTCCACCGCCGCGTCTACGAGCAGTCGAACGTCTCCTGACGCACGGATCGTGTGCCAATCCACAACCTCGTCGTTGTGGATTGGCACACGATCAGCGTGTGCTAGGTCTCCTCGCTTTCTCGTTCGCCTTCGCGGTGCCGGCTGAACAGCCGGCCGCGCTGCCAGGGCGTCCCGAGTGCCGGGAGGACCCACCGGTCGAGCCCGTACCAGCCGGCGTTGCGCCACGCCAGGATGATCAGCAAGGACACCAGGATCATCGCCGGGTTGACGCCCGCGGAGCCGGCGAACACGAAGGAGAAGTTCAGCACCGCACCGAGTATCGCGGCGATCCCGGTGAACAGGCCGAGGATCAGCAACACCCCGATCACAACCTCGCCGATCGCGACCATCGGGCCGAACACCGGGTGCGCGGTGTCGCGGATCCACTCCAGGAACGTGACGTACCAGTCGTACGCCACGTCGGGGTGCGGACCCTCGGCCGCCTCGATGGCACCGGAGGCGAACCCGGCGACGGAGTCGCCGATCCCGGTGTCGCCGCTTTCCCGGATCCATCCGACGTTGGCATCGCCGGTGACGCTGTACTGCTCGTCACCCCAGTTCCAGAACTGGAGGGTGATGTCGCCGCCGAACACCTTGCCCCAGCCGGCCTGGAACCACTCCCAGCCCAGCCACAGCCTGGCGATCAGCCAGATCCACGCCGCACTGCTCGAGCCGAACAGCCAGCGCGCGGCTCGCGGTTCCTCGATGTACGCGGGTCCTCGGTTCTCCGTCGCTTCATCCGTCGTCGACATG
>JBMCTR010000210.1:0-4310 GCA_048622955.1 Actinomycetota bacterium | reverse complement strand
GATCTCGTTCCGAGCCCTCGAACTCTCCTCCGCGTGGCATGGCTCGTGGCATGATCTTTGCGCTAGGCCGTCGGGGATGAGGTCGACGGGTGACGCTTTCCCGCTGGGTCAAGCCTCCTCTCGTGACCGGGCTATGACCGAGCTGAGCTGGGTCCGTGAGGCGAGGCCGAGTTTGTCGAAGATGTGCGACAGGTGTCGCTCAACGGTGCGGGTGGAGATGAACAGCGTCTCGCCGATCTCCTTGTTGGTGCGCCCTTCGGCGACCAGGTCGGCGATCTCGCGTTCGCGCTCGCTGAGCCGCAAGACACCGGAGTCTCCGTCGGCGCGGCGACCGCCGCGTCCGATCCTGACGCCGAGCTGTCGCAGTTCCCGCACCGCCTCGTCATGGTAGCGGCGCGCTCCGCAGGAGCCGAGTTCCCCGCGCGCCTGCTCCAATCGTGCGATCGCGTCGTCCCGGCGGCCAACAGCGGCCAGCGCTCGACCGGCCAGGGTGTGGGCCCGCCCGGCTTCGACGCGCGCGTGCCTGCTGTCGGCTGCCTCCCCGGCCAGCAGGGCGGCTTGCGCCGCGCCGTCGGCATCGCCCGACGCCAGGAGCAGCGTCGCGCGGGCGTACTCGGTCTGCCATGCGGGCAGCGCGAGGGGCTCGAGGGAGGGGAGCAGCGCGTCGAGTCGGTCGATCCATTCGTGGGCGTGGTCGAGGCGTCCCCGCGCTGCCTCGGCGCGGGCCAGGAGGCTCCAGGTGTTGCAGCGCCCGGGCACTGCGAATGACGTACCGTCGGGGTCTCCGAGGCCGTCGCGGGCAACCGTCACGCACCGGTCGGCGTCCCCTGCAGCGAGCAGCGCTTCGCCGAAGAGGAACCCGACCACCACGGACGCGGGGCTCGGGCCCAGCCGGGTCGTCAGGTGGTGCACCTCTTGCCCGGTCGCCAGCGCCAGCTCCAGGTCGCCCGCTGCGGTCGCCGAGGCCATGCGGTCGAGCATCGCAAGAGCCAGGACCTGCTCGTGACCCACGAGTTGGGCACTCTCCACGGCCTCCTGGGCGGCTGCGGTCGCCTCGTCCAGCCGACCGAGCATCCGCAGGCCGGCGCTCCGCGCGGTGAGCAGAGAGATGAACAGCTCGTCACGGCCCGCGGTCCGGCCCATCGCGAGCCCCCTCTCGGCGTACCGGACCGCGGACTCGAACCGCTCGAGCATGAACCCGGCCCTGGCCAGGTAGAAGGTGGCGCCGAAGTGCTTGACGAGGTCCTGGTCCGGGGTGTCGTCCACCATGGTCTCGGCGCGTGTCAGGGCATCGAGGGCAGGGCGGATCCGGCCGACACCGAAGTCGGCCCAGGCCAGCAGCGCGAGCCCCTGTGCCTCCACCGCGGTGGCCTCGGCTGTGCGAGCGGCCTCTGAGGCGCGCTCGGCCCAGTCGGCCATCGCGGCCCAGTCCGAGCGCCACAGGGCGTCGGCCGCGAGCTGGACGAGTAGGGTTGCCGCCTCGACCGGCTGCTGCCGGGGCAGCGTGTCGAGCTCGGCGACCAGTCGGGTGTGCGCCGACGCGTGCTCGCCCAGCAGGTGCTCGATGGCGGCGCAGAACGCCGTGAGACCGGTGCGTGCCTGGGTCGCCTGCGGCGGCAGGAGAGCCAGCGCGTCGTCGATCCTGGCGCGGCAGTCGGTGAAGCGGCCGGCGGCTCCCAGCGCGGTGGCCAGCGGCACCAATAGCTCGGGACGCCGCGGGTCGGCTGCCGGGAGTAGGCGGAGCGCGGACTCGAAGTGGCTCGCGGCGATGGCTGGCGCGTGCGCCATGGTGGCCTCACCCGCGGCGGAGAGGACGTCGACCGCTGCGTCGTCGCCCAGTTCTGCGGTGATGGCGACGTGGTGGGCGAGCCGGGTCGGTGCGGCACCCTGGGCGCTCAGCGCGTCGGCCAATCGTCGGTGAGCGCCGATCCGCCAGCCGTTTCCTGCCGATTCGTACACCGCACGACGTACGATCGGGTGTCGGAAGCGAAAACGGCGCGGCACATCGGTCGATGCCACCAGGCCACCCGACAGCACGTGGTCGATGCTCGCCAAGGCGTCTTCCGTCGTGGTGCCCGCCGCGGTCACGGCGTCATCGAGCGCGAACGGGTCACCCGCGACTGCGCCGCCCTGGGCGAGCAGCCGCGCACCGTCGGGAAGGGCCGCGATCTCCCGGTCGATCGAGGCGAGTACGGCGGCTGGGACGCCACCGGCGGGGCGGACCTTGTCGACCGGCCGGGGAGGTTGGCGAGACAGCTCGATCAGGTAGAAGGGGATGCCGCCGGACTCGGCGTAGAGAACCTCCATCTCGTCCGGGGCCACGTCGTCGCCTACCAGCGCCTGGGACTCCTCCTTCGAGAGCGGGGGCAGCTCAAGCGCGTGGACACGTCCTTCGCCCACCGCTCGGTCGAGTGCGGCGCGGGTGAACGGATCGAGTTGGGAGGGACGGTAGCCGGTCGCGATCAAGACGTTCCCCGATGACGGATGGCCGAGCAGGTGATTGACGAGCTCGGTCGACGCGGGATCCGCCCAGTGCAGGTCGTCGATGACGAGCACCAAGGGCGCTTGGACCGCCAGCGCGTCGAGCAGGGAGCGAACGGCGCGATGGACGAGATAGCGCTCGGCCTGGAGCGAGGTGGCCGAGGCATCGGCAGGCTGTGGAACCGCGGGGAAGACAGTCGCTAGACGGGCCCGGGTAGCGGGCGGAAGCAGGCCCAGCACACGATCACTGGCACTGCTCAGATAGTCGTCCAGGGCATCGACGAACAGCGCGAAAGGAGCATCGGTCTCGAACTCCGCGGCGCGCCCCTCGAGCACAAGGTAACCCCGCGCGTCCGCCTTCGCGGCCAGCTCCGAAAGCAGTCGGGTCTTGCCGATCCCCGGCTCTCCGGAAAGGCACAGCAAAGCGGCCGGCCCGTGCGGCAGCGCCCGGAGTGCGCCGTCGATCTCGGCCAGCGCGGTCTTGCGCCCCACCAGCGACACGATCTCAGGGTAGCGGCTGCAGAATGCTCGATCGCGTTCACTGGAGACCGCACCGGGCACGGTGGGCGTCATGGAATGGGGACATCGCTGATCGGGTCGACCTGCGTCCGGGCTGCGATGTACTCGGGGAGGAGGGCCAAGGCCGCCGACTCGTCGTCCGCCTCGACGTCCCACCACAGCTCGTGTCCTCCGCTGGTGCAACTGCCCAGAGCTACACCATGGCGTAGGGGGCTGGCGAAGCCCCGCCAGCTGGCGAACACGGCCGCGCATTCGGCCGCACTGTGCCGGTGGTGGAGCCGATAGCGAGCCATCGCCGCCATCATCCTGCGCCGGTCACCTCGGGCCCGTCCGGGTTCGGCGGGAACACAAGCGGGAAGGCCGCGAAGGCCGGCACCGCGACGCCGAGAGTGACGACAGCAACCTTGCTCCGAATCGACATGAGAACCTCCTGCTACGACAACCTCCGCTGGCGGGCGGGGTGTGGTGTGGTGTGGTGTCGACGATGCCGCCAGGCACGCTCTCCCCACATCCGGGAAGTCCGCCAGCCGCCGACCCGGCTCGCGGCCGCGTCGGGCGCCAGGTGGCGGACTTCCCGGATGTTCGAGGCGACTCGGCGGCCCACCATGGCCGGCATGGACACATCGAAGACTCCCGCGCGGTCCTCTTTCACGGCCGGCAGGTCCCGGCGCTCCAGCGTCCACGACGGAATCGCCATGCGTGTTGGAGTTCTCGTCATCATCGGTGCCGTGCTCGCCCCGGTGGCAGGGGCAACGCTAGGCAGCATCACAACGAGCGACGGCGAAGGCACGTGGGCGTTCCCAATACAGCCTGAGGCGTTCCTGCTGATGTCGATCTGCTTGGCCGCCGCCCACCTGCTGATTGCTGTCGGGTACGTAGAGGTCGGCCGGCGCAGCACCGGAGCCGCATCCGGGTTCGCGAACCTCGGGGCGCTCGGCACAGTGCTTGTCGCCGGAGTCGAGATCTGGTCCGGTTTGGCTGCCCGCGCGGACAGCGATGACGCAGTGATCACCTGGCTCGACCGCGGGTACTTCGTCACGGCGGTCCTGATTCTCGTCGGGACCTTGGGATCCGGCATCGCTCTGCTCAAGGCCGGATCCCGCCTCGCCATGCCACTTCTTGTCAACGGCGTGTTCTTCGCCTTGGTCATCCCCGTCCGGTTCTTTGGAACCGACGGCCCCACCATCGACGCTCTGATTATCGCCGGACTGTCGATCTGGAGCCTGCTCTACATCTGGCTGGGCATCCGCCTCGGCGTCCGGCGCAAGGTCACGTCGGGGACGACATGAGTTCGCAGTCGCGTCGGGCGC